>JBBDYQ010000025.1:425924-570834 GCA_040901445.1 Thermoleophilaceae bacterium
CACCACGGTGACCACCGGGACGTGCCGGCGCAGGGACCAGAAGCGGTCGCCGTGGGGGGCGTGGTCGCCGTTGTAGCCCCAGACGCCGCGCAGGGCGGTGGCCCCGGCGGCGCCCTGCTCGCGCAGCCGGCGTATGAGCTCGACGTAGACGGGGCGCTGGCCGTGGTGCGCCTGCTCGGACACGTAGACCATCAGCTTCTGCCACAGAGCCCGCCCCGAGGCGTCGGTTGCCGGCACGGGCTGCGGCTCCGCGAGGCGGCGGCCGTCCCGCTTGAGCACCCGCACGCGCTCGAGGGTCGCCAGCCCTCGGGGCAGCAGCTCGCCGAGCCGCGGCACCACCTCGGCGATCCGCGCGCCGTCGCCCACGGAGATGATCATCAGCGGCACATGTGCGTTGCGGGAGAAGAAGCGCGCGCGCCTGCGTTCACCGTGCGCCGTGCCGTCCACGCCGAGCAGCACGGTGGCGCCGGAGATCCCGCTGCGGTGGAGCAGCTCCACGAGCTCGAGGTAGGCGGGCCTGCCGCCGGCCCGCTCCTGCCGGCCCACGTAGACGGTGAGCTTCGTGGCCTCCTTCCGCATGTCCTCAGGAAGCGCGACCGGCCCGATCGCGCCGGTGAGCATGCGCGCCCGCTCGAGCGTCAGGAGCCCGTGGCCGGACACGGCGAGAACCTCCTCCACCGAGGCCTCGATTCGCTCCCTCGTGTCGACCGCCACCGAGACGAGCGGCAGGTCCTCCGACAGCGTGAGCAGCCGCTGCGTCTGGAGCCGGTGCTTGATCCCGAAGCCCTCGGCCCCCCGCAGGAGCACGCTTGTCTGGAAGGCGCGGCGCTCGTAGATGTCGAGCAGCGCGTCCGCGAGGAACCCGCCGGGCACGCGGTCCCGCTCCCCGAAGTACGTGGTCAGCTTGAGGCAGTCCTCGTTCACAGGAGCTCCCCTATCACGCGGCCGAGCCATACGGCGGCGAGTCCGGCGGAGAGGCTCAGGCCGACGTTGAGCAGTACCGCCCTCATGGCGCCGTCCTCGCCCAGGCGGTGCGATTCCAGCATCCAGGTCGAGAAGGTCGTGTACGAGCCGATCAGGCCCGTCCCCGCGAGCACCAGCGCATCGCCGTCGAGTGCGGCGCCCACGAGCAGGCCGAGCACGAACGCGCCGGTCAGGTTCACCACCAGGGTCCCGGCCGGGAACACCGCTCCCGCGCGTGCGGAGACGAACGCGTCGAGCAGGAACCGGGCGACGGCGCCGAGCCCCCCGAGCAGCCCGAGGACCAGCACCAGCGTCATGCGAGCACCCGCACCCGTCTGACGAGCTTCGTGGCAAGCACGACGGCCGCGAAGCCGGCCGCGAGGCTCGCTGCCGTATATCCGGCCGCCAGGGCGAGCTCGGACCGGTCGAGCATCTGCAGGAGCTCCAGCTGCATCGTGGAGAACGTGGTGAGGGCCCCGCACAGGCCCGAGGCCAGAAACGGGCGCCGGTAGGCCGACAGCGGCAGGCGTTCCTGCAGCCGGGTGGCGAAGTAGGCGAGCGCGAATGCGCCGAGCACGTTCTCGATGAACGTCGCCCAGGGCCAGCGCCCCGGGTCGGCGCCGAGCGCTTCGGCGAGCCCGTAGCGGAGGATCGCGCCGAGGCACCCTCCCGCGAACACCGCCGCGAGCTCCCGGCGATCGATCGCGGGCATCCGCGCCGGTCTCGCGGGGCTGCTGCTTGGCTGGGCTCGCTTCACGTGGCCTCCGGACGTGCGGTGGCGGTGGGGGCAGAGGCCATCAGCGGCCGGGACCGCGGTTGGGAGCGAGCCTCATCGCTCGCGGCCAGCATATCCGGAGACATAGGATGTTGGGCCGGTCGGCCAAGCGAGGAGAGGCATCGCATGCGCTACGTCATCACCGGGGGCTCGGGCTACATCGGCTCACGGCTCGTCGAGCGGCTCTCGGAGCGCGAGGACACCGAGCGGATCGTGATCTGCGACGTGCGCCCGCCGCGGTCGTTCCGCCCCAAGGCCGAGTACCAGGAGCTCGACGTGCGCGATGCCGCCGGGGCGCGCGAGATCCTCGAGCGCGAGCGCCCGGACGCGCTCGTGCACCTCGCCTTCATCCTCAACCCCATGCGCGACGAGAAGACGATGTACGACATCGACGTCAACGGCACCAGCCACGTGCTGGAGGCGGCGTCGAAGGCGGGCGTGCAGCAGGTGCTCGTGACCTCGTCCACCACCGCCTACGGCGCCTTCGCCGACAACCCGGTGCCGCTGCTCGAGGAGCATCCCGTGCGCGGCGTGCCCGACTTCGAGTACGCGCGCGACAAGACGGAGTCCGACCGCCTCTGCCAGCTCTGGGCGCTGCGCCATCCCGAGCGCACGATGACGATCGTCCGTCCCTGCATCGTCTTCGGTCCCAACGTGGACAACTACATCTCGCGCAGCTGGACGGACTCGCCCTTCCTGCCGGACGTCGGCGGCATGGACACGCCGATCCAGTTCGTGCACGAGGACGACGTTGTGGACGCGCTCGTGGGGCTGCTCACGGGCGGGCACGGCGGCGCCTACAACGTCACGGGCGACGGCACGCTCACGTGGGGCGAGACGGCGGAGCTGGCGGGGCTCAAGGTGCGCAGGATGCCGCTGGGCATGGCGCGGCGGATCGGCTCGTTCATGTGGCGCATCGGCCAGAGCGAGACGCCTCCGGGCAACCTCCATTTCCTGGTGCACCCGTGGGTCGCGTCCAACGAGAAGGTCAAGCAGACGCTGGGCTGGGAGCCCCGCCACAGCAGCCGCGAGGCCTTCCTGGAGACCATGCGGGCGAAGGGCAAGCTGCCCGCAGCGGACCCCGCGGCGGAGCGTCCGGCCGCTGCTATGCTCGCGTCGCCGACGGGCCGTTAGCTCAGTTGGGAGAGCACCAGCTCGACAAGCTGGGGGTCGCTGGTTCGAGCCCAGCACGGCCCATTTCGACGAGGTCTACTCGCCGCCCCCGTCACCGCCGCCGCCGCCCGAGTTGAAGTCGTAGCCCTCCTCCTCGATCTGGTTGCCGGCCTCGGTGATCTGCTGCACGGCGTCGGAGCTCTGAAGGCCCTGGGCGAACTCCAGCAGCTTGGACAGGTCGCCGCCCTCTGCGGCCTCCGCGCCCGTGCGGAACTCGTCGGCGAGCGCCTCGAGCCCCGAGACGATCTCGTTGTGCGAGTCCTCGATGTCGGAGGGCGGGTCGATGCCGCGGAAGTCCGCCGCGGCCTCGTCGAGTGAGGCGGCGCCCTCCTCGAGCTTCTCGGCGGCCTGCTCGGTGGACCCGGAGCCGCTGATGCTCGTGCCCAGCTCGCCGAACGTGCTCTCGAGCGTCTGGCCCACCTCGCGGACCTCGCGCTCGTAGTCCTCCTCGCTGGCGCCGTCGTCGCCTCCGCAGCCGGCGGCGATCAGCGCCAGGGCGGCGAGGCAGAGGGTCAGGACGCGGGTCATGGGGCTCCTCTTCATGTCGAGCGGGCGAAGCATCGCGGGAAGGGTAATGTGATCGTGCTCGGCGGGCATGAAGACCGCATGAAGACCGGACTGCTCTACGACGTTCACGGCAACCTCGGTGCGCTGGACGCCGTGCTCGCGGACGCGCGCGCGGAAGGGGTCGAGAGATTCGTGCTCGGCGGGGACTACGCGCTCTTCGGCGGCCGGCCGGCCGAGACCGTCGAGCGGCTGCGTTCCCTCGACGCGGACTGGATCCGCGGCAACGGCGAGCGCTGGACCGCCGATCCCTCCGAGGCCCCGGACGCCGTGCACGGCGCCATCGCCGCCTGCAGGGAGCTGCTCGGCGACGCCACCGTGGCCGAGCTCGCGGCGCTGCCCGCCACGCTCGAGCGCGACGGCACGCTCTACTGCCACGGTTCGCCCGGCTCCGACGTGGTCAGCTTCCTCCCCGAACCGGCACCCGACGAGGACGGGATGCTGGCGGGCGTCCTGGCGCGGCGGCTGGTGTTCGGCCACACGCACCTGCAGTTCACGCGCACCGGCGGCGACGGCATCGAGCTGCTCAACCCGGGCAGCGTGGGCATGCCGATGGACGGCGACCGGCGCGCGGCGTACGCGATCGTCGCCGGCGACGGCGGCGTGGAGCTGCGCCGGGTGGCCTACGACCACGCCGCCGGCGCCGCCGCCATCCGGGAGCGCCTGGGAGAGGCCGGCGAGCTGGCCGCGCGCCGGATCGAGCAGGCGCGCATCGACGTCACCTGACGCCGCCGCGCCCGCCGTTAGACTGCCGCCCGCGCGGTTTGCCGGTGCCGCCGCCGGGCAACCGCAGCCAAGACCCCTCAGAGGAGGCCGATCGATGTCGCGCCTGTCCCAGGTGCTCGTTCCCAGAGACCGCGAGTTCTTCATCCTCTTCGAGGAGGCGGGGGGCAACATCGTGCGCGGGGCCGAGCTGCTCGAGCAGATGCTGCGCGAGTGGCCCGAGCAGGCCGCCCTCGCCCGCGAGATCCTGATCTGCGAGCAGGAGGGCGACCGGATCACGCACGACATCATCCAGCGCCTCAACAACACGTTCGTCACGCCCATCGACCGTGAGGACATCCTCGAGCTGGCCGGAAAGCTCGACGACATCATCGACTTCACCGAGGAGGTCGCGGACTTCCTCGGCCTCTACAAGATCGAGGCCCCCTTCGAGCAGGCCCAGAAGCTCGCCGCCATCCTCGTGGACTCCTGCCGCCAGGTGGCGCAGGCCCTCACCCGGCTGCGCGGCTTCAAGGACATCTCGCACTACACCATCGAGATCAACCGGCTGGAGAACGACGGCGACCGGGTCGTGCGCGAGGCGCTCGCGGCCCTGTTCGACGACGGCATCGACCCCATGGTCGTGATCCGCTGGAAGGACATCTACGAGCGGATAGAGGACGCCATCGACGCCACCGAGCACGTCGCCAACATCCTCGAGGGCATCGTCCTGAAGAACTCGTGAGCCGCGCCGCGTGGCCGGCCGGCCGCCGCTGACGCATGGAGAACGACCTCATCCTCATCATCGTCGTCGGCACCGCGCTGGCGTTCGACTTCACCAACGGCTTCCACGACACCGCCAACGTCGTCGCGACGTCGATCTCGACCCGGGCGATGGCGCCGCGCATCGCGGTCGGCTACGCGGCCATCCTCAACTTCGTCGGCGCCTTCCTCTCGCTGGAGGTCGCGGCCACGGTGGCCGGCGGCATCGTGGAGGCCGGCGCCATCAGCACGACCGTCGTGTTCGGCGGCCTGATCGGAGCCATCACGTGGAACCTCATCACCTGGTACTTCGGGCTGCCGTCCAGCTCGTCGCACGCGTTGATCGGCGGCGTGGTGGGCGCCGCTTTCGCGGCCCAGGGCCCGGATGCGGTCATCTTCGGCGAGGGCGTGGTGGGCAAGGTGCTGGTGCCCGCGCTCGTCGCGCCCACCGTGGCGTTCATGGTCGGCGGGCTGGCGATCCTCGTGATCTACCGCATCGCGGGCCGGCTGCGGCCGGGGCCGGTGAACCGCGGCTTCCGGCTCGGCCAGATCGTCTCCGGCGGGATGCTCGCGCTCGCGCACGGCACCAACGACGCGCAGAAGACGATGGGCGTCATCACGCTCGCCCTGATCGCCAACGGCAACATCTCAGCCGACAACTTCCACGTGCCCGACTGGGTCGTGATCTCGGCCGCCAGTGCCATCGCGCTGGGCACGTACGTGGGCGGCTGGCGGATCATCCGCACGATGGGCAGTCGCATCCACAAGATGGACACCGCGCAGGGCTTCGCCGCCCAGGGCGCCGGCGCCACGGTCATCCTCGCCTCGTCGCAGGTGGGCTTCCCGCTCTCCACCACGCACACGATCTCCGGTGCCGTCATGGGCTCCGGCGCGGCCAAGCGCTTCTCCGCCGTGCGCTGGGGCGTGGCCGGCAACATCATCGCCGCCTGGATCGTCACGCTGCCCGGCGCGGCCGCGATCGGCGCCGGCGCATTCGGGTTCAGCCGCCTGTTCGGCACCGGGGCGGTCGGGCCCGTCATCGTCGCCATCATCGCGCTCGGCCTGCTCGTGTTCACGTTCGTCCGCCGCATCCGCCGCGGTCCCGCCTTCGCGGCGGCGGAGGTCTGAGGTGCTGGCCGCCGTCGTCGACTGGGAGGGCATCCTCGAGGTCATCGTCGTGTCGTTCGTGGCGGGCGTGGGCGTCACGGCCATCTACGCGGTGGCCGTCCTCGGCGCGACCCGCGTGCTCGACATGACGCGCGACGGCCGGACGATGGAGGCAGGCGCCTACGCCGTGCTCGCCGTGGCCGCCTTCGCGGTGGTCCTCGCGGCGTGCGCGTTCGGGATCGTCGTCCTCACGCAGTAGCGCAGGCGAGCCCGGCAAGCCTGTCGAGCTCCTCCTCGCTCGACCACGCGCCCACCGAGGCACGGACCAGGCCCCGGCCCGGCAGCTCGCGCACCACGATCCCCGCCTCGGCCAGCCCGGCCACGGTCGTGGACGCCTCGGCGTCGCGCCAGGACACCAGCGTCGTGTCCCCGCGCGGGAGCACCTCCCGGCCGCCCTCCGACAGCGCCGCCGCCAGCCGTGCCGCAAGCTCGGCGGCGCGCGCCGTGACCCACGGGCCGCCGGCGCCATCCAGCAGCTCGAGGGAGGCCAGCGCCCAGGCGACCGACGCCGAGGGGAGAGAGCCCAGGTCGAAGCGCCGGGCCCCCTCGTGCAGGTCGAGGTCGAGGGGGTCCGCGGCGCCGGCGAGCGAGGCGTAGCTGGGGAACGGCACTCCCAACGCCTCCACCCGCCCGGGGCGGACGTACAGGCAGCCCGTTCCGTCGGGCCCGCACATCCACTTCTGCCCCGACGCGGCGTAGAAGTCACAGCCCAGCGCGGCCATGTCGAGCTCGAGCGCACCCAGCCCCTGCGCGCCGTCGAGCAGCACGGGCGCCTCCGAGGCCGCCAGCCCGACCGCATCCACCACCTGCCCGCTCACCCATGACACGTGCGAGCAGGCCACGAGCCGCGTGCGCGACGTGACGGCGCCGGCCAGCGAGTCGAAGGGCACGACGCGGACCTCGATGCCGAAGCGCTCGCGGGCCGAGGCCAGCGGGGCCAGCACGCCCGGGTGCTCCTCGTCGCTGGTCAGCACCTCGTCGCCCTGCCGCAGGCCCAGGCCCGACACGACCGTGTTCACGCCCGCCGACGTGGAGGTGGTGAGCGCCACGCATCCCGGCTCGCAGCCCAGCCAGCGCGCGTAGCCGGCCCGCAGCGCGGCCGCGCTCTCGCCGAGGCGGGCGAAGTGCTCCTGGCCCGAGCGCCCGCCCTCGGCCTCCGCGCCGATGGCCTCCGCAGCCGCGCGGGCTGCCCGCGCCGGCACGGGCCCGCAGGTGCCGGCGTTCAGGTAGGCCCGGCGCGCCAGCACGGGGAACTCGGCGCGGAAGGACGCGGGGTCGTGCATCGGCTGGCAGACTACGGCCCCGTGATTCTCGAGCGATCGATGCAGAGCGACTGGCTGTCCAACGCCTACCTCCTGGGCGACGAGCCCGGCGGCCGCGGCGTGATCGTGGACTCGGGCGCGCCGCCCGAGCCGCTGCTGGAGGCGGTGGAGCGCCACGGGCTCACCGTCGAGCACCTCGTGCTCACCCACCATCACCACGACCATGTGTCCGAGAACCACGTCTACAAGGAGAAGCTGGGCGTGGAGATCCTCGCCCACCCGCTCGAGGCCGAGCGGCTACTGGACGTCGATCGCACGGTCGAGCCGGGCGAGACGCTGGAGATCGGCGGCCTGCGCATCGAGCTCATCCACACGCCCGGCCACACAGACGGCATGCTCAACCTGCTGGTGAACGGCTCTGACGTGCTCACGGGCGACACGCTCTTCAAGGGCTCGGTGGGCGGCGTCCGCGCCCCGGGCTCCACGAGCTTCGAGGACATCCGCGGCTCGATCATGGACGTGCTGATGGCCCTCCCGCACGAGACGCGCGTGCACCCCGGCCACACCGACCCCACCACGATCGGGGAAGAGTGGGATGGCAACGCGTTCGTGCGCGTCTGGCGCGGCCTCGATCCGGAGTCCGACGAGCGCTGCACGGTCGCGGGCGAGGCCGCCACCCTCGTTCTGTTCGCGCCCGACTACGACGGCGGCCACAAGGCCTGGGTGCGCTGGGAGGACGGCCGCGACGACATCGTGCCGGGCTCCCAGGTCGAGCGCTGACAGCGGTGAACGTCCCGGAACCCCCCGCATAGCGGGGCCGTCCGGGACGTTCGATGCCCGGTCAGGCGCCGCAGACCGGCCAGGGCGAGGCGCCGGCGCGGGCGTAGAGCATCGCGGCGCGGCGGTCCTGCTCCGCCTCGGAGGCCGCGGCGGGATCGCCGCTGCCGCCCACGGACGCCCAGGTGGAGCGGCTGAACTGGTACTTGCCGCGGTACAGACCGCCGCCTCCGATGGCGCTCGGGTTGCCGCCGGACTCGCAGGCGGCGATGGACTGCAGCGCCGGGCTCACGGCCACGGAGCCGCCGCCCGTGTTCGACCCGCCGCGGCGCTTGCGGCGCCGGTCGGCGCGGGCGCGCTGCTCGCGGGTCTTTCGCTCGACCTTCGCGCGGGCACGCGACAGCTGCTCGGCCGCCTCCTCGGCGTGCGCCCGCCGCTCGAGCGGGTGGAACGCCTGGCTGGCGGTGGTGAGGGGATTGCCTTGTTGGTCTGCGCCTTGTTCGGCGGTGGCGGCAAAGGCCGTGACAGGCACGACCGCGAGTGCACCACCGACCGTTGACGCGAGGATCTTCCGCACGGGTGCGGCCTCCTGGTCTCGGGTTCGGCTCGGCCCGCGCAGTGCGCGGGAAGCGGCCGGCCGCAGAGCTCCTGGCCGGCTCGCAGGACGTCCGAGGGTAGGCCGGGAATGCCCGCCCACCGTGACGCACGTCACACTCCCGGCATGACCGGCGAGACCGCCCACGTGGACATCGCGCGGCGGCCGCTCGGCGACTACGAGGCGGCGGCCGGCGCGGAGGCGCTGGAGCGTGTTCGGGCGCTGGCGGAGCCGCTCGCGGGCGCGCGCGTGCTGCACCTCGCGGCGGGCAGCAGCGCCGGCCGCCCGGCCACCCTGCTGGGGTCGGTGCTTCCGCTGCTGCGCGGGGTGGGGATCGAGGTGGAATGGCGCGTGCTCTCGGGCGGGCCGGCCTTCGAGTCCACCGCCCGCAACCTCGACAACGGCCTGCGAGGGGCCGAGACGGCGATCTCGGACGAGGACTGGGAGGCCTACACGAGCACCTGGCGGCGCGTTGACGTGAGCGGCTGCGACGCCGTCGTGGCCCACGATCCGGCTGCGCTGGGCGCCGTGGCCGCCCGCGCGCAGGACGGCGGCCCGCGCTGGCTCTGGCACTGCCACGTGGATGCCTCGGCTCCCGATGCCCCCGCCTGGGAGCGCGCGAGCGTTCAAGCTGCCGCCTACGACGTCCACGCGCTCCCGCTGCGCGCCTTCGCGCCGCCCGGCATCGATGGCGCGCACGAGCTGCGCCCCGGCATCGACCCGCTGGCGCCGCGCAACCGCGAGCTGCCGGTGAAGCTCGCCGGCGACGCCCTGCGCTTCCTCGGCATCGACCTCAGCCGCCCGTTCGCCTGCCAGGTGGGTGCGCTGGACCCGTGGCAGGACCCCCACGAGACGATCGACGCCTTCCGGCTCGCCAAGCGGGAGCTGCCCGAGCTCCAGCTCGTGCTGGCCGGCGACGACGAGCCGGACTGGCGCATCGCAGGCGAGGTGGCCGACTATGCGGGCGAGGTCGAGGACCTGCTCGTGCTCAGCGGTTACGTGGGGGTGGGGGAGACAGAGCTCAACGCCATGCAGCTCCTCGCCCGCGCGGCGCTGCACGTGTCGCTGCACGAGGGCTTCGGCCTGGGCGCCTCCGAGGCGCTGTGGAAGGGAACGCCGGTGGTGGGCATCCCGCGCGGTGGCATCCCCGAGCAGGTGCACGACGGCGAGCACGGCTTCCTCGCCGAGGGAGCCGAGGCGATCGCCGCCCGGCTCGTGGAGCTCGTGGGCGATCCGGCGCTCGGCATCGTGCTCGGCCAGGCAGGTCGCGCCCGGGTGCGCGAGCGCTTCCTCATCACGCGCCTGCTCGAGGACGAGCTGGCGCTGCTCCACGCTACGCTCGCGCCGTGAAGGTCACGCTTCCCGACGGCACGCCGCTCGAGCTCGAGGACGGCGCCACCGGACTCGACGCCGCGCGCGCGATCGGGGAGGGCCTGGCCCGCGCCGCGCTGGCCGTGAAGCAGAACGGTCGCGTGCTCGACCTGTCCGCGCCGCTCGAGGACGGCCGCGAGCTCAACATCGTCACCGCCAAGAGCGACGAGGCCATCGAGCTCATCCGTCACGACGCCGCCCACGTGCTGGCCACGGCGGTCATCGACCTCTATCCCGGCACGAAGGTGTCCATCGGCCCGCCGATCGAGGACGGCTTCTACTACGACTTCGACTTCCCCGAGGGCGTGACGATCTCGGAGGCGGACCTCGAGGGCATCGAGGCCAAGATGCGCGAGCACGTGAAGGCCGACGAGGCGTTCGAGCGCAGCGACATCACGGTGGCGGAGGCGCTGGAGCGCTTTCGCGGGGAGGGCCAGGACTACAAGGTGGAGCTGATCGAGGACCTCGTGCGCGACGAGGGCGTGGAGACCGTCTCCCTCTACCGCAACGGCCCCTTCACCGACCTCTGCCGCGGCCCGCACGGGCCGGGCACGAAGCGCATCAGGGCGTTCAAGCTCACGAGCGTCGCCGGGGCGTACTGGCGCGGCGACGCAAAGCGGCAGATGCTCACCCGCATCTACGGCACGGCGTTCCTCTCCAAGGAGGACCTCGACGCCCACCTCGAGCGGCTCGAGCAGGCGCGCGCGCGCGACCACCGCAAGCTCGGTCGCGAGCTGGACCTGTTCATGCTCTCCGACCTCTCGCCCGGGTCGCCCTTCTGGCTGCCCGCCGGCGTGCATCTCTGGAACGAGCTCACAACGCTCTGGCGTGCCACCAACGTGGAGCGCGGCTACACCGAGGTGCGCACGCCCATCCTCTACGACGCCGACCTGTGGAAGCAGTCGGGCCACTGGCACGTGTACCGGGAGAAGATGTACTTCACGGACGTGGAGGAGCGGCCCATGGGCCTCAAGCCCATGAACTGCCCGGCGCACGTCCAGATCTACAAGCGCGACCTGCGCTCCTACCGCGACCTGCCCATCCGCTACGCCGAGCAGGGCCTGGTGCACCGCCACGAGCCCAGCGGCACCCTCCACGGCCTCCTGCGCGTGCGCCACATCACCCAGGACGACGCGCACGTGTTCTGCGCCGAGGAGCAGATCGAGGAGGAGGTGCTGCGCTGCGTCGACTTCGGCTTGTTCATCTACGACCAGTTCGGGTTCGCACCGCGCCTGGAGCTGTCCACCCGGCCGGAGAAGCGGGTGGGTGAGGAGGACATGTGGGACCGCGCCGAGGCGGCGCTCCAGCGGGCGCTGGACGGCCGCGGCCTCGAGTACGAGCTCAACGAGGGCGAAGGCGCCTTCTACGGGCCCAAGATCGACCTCCACATGACGGACGCCATCGGCCGCTCCTGGCAGCTCGGCACCGTGCAGCTCGACTACTACATGCCCGAGCAGTTCGAGCTCACCTACATGGGCGCCGACAACGCCGAGCACCGGCCGGTGATGATCCACCGCGCGCTCATGGGCAGCTTCGAGCGCTTCATCGGCATCCTCATCGAGCACTACGCCGGCGAGTTCCCGCTCTGGCTCGCGCCCGTCCAGGCCATCGTGCTGCCGATCGCCGACCGCCACGCCGGTTACGCGCGCGAGGCCGCGGCCCAGCTCGATGCCGCCGGCATCCGGGTGGAGGTGGACGAGCGCACGGAGTCCGTGGGCCGCAAGATCCGCGACGCGGAGCTGCGCAAGGTCCCCTACATGCTGGTGGTGGGGGACAAGGAGGCCGAAAGCGGCGAGGCGGCGGTGCGCCGCCACCGCGAGGGCGACGAGGGCAGTGCCCCTCTGGCCGAGGTGGCCGCGCGGCTGGCCGGCGAGGCCGGTCGCGCCGGCCGCCGTCCGTGAGCTCGCCCTCGGTCGTCCGGGACGTCCTCAGGCGCAGCTTCTGGTTCCTCCCGGCGCTGGCCCTCGCGGCGGGGCTCGGGCTGGGCTTCCTCATGCCCTTCCTCGACTCCGAGACGGGCGTGGACCTCGGCCTGTTCCCGATCGAGGAGCTCAGCAATGCCCGCAGCGTCCTCGAGACCGTGGCCACCGTCACGGTCTCGGTCGCCGGCATCATCTTCTCGGTCACGGTCGTGGCGCTCACCCTTGCCTCGCAGCAGCTCAGCCCGCGGGTGTTGCGCACGTTCCAGGCCAACCGGCTCGCGCAGGGCACGCTGGCCGTGTTCGTCGGCACGTTCGCCTATGCGCTGATCGTCCTGACGAGGCTGGGCGCGACCGGCGAGGTCCCGCAGCTGTCGATGGCGCTGGCCATCGGTGCGGCGGTGGCGGCCTTCGGGCTGTTCGTCGCCTTCATCCACGACATCGTGGAGTCGCTCCAGGCCTCCACGCTCATACGCCGCATCGCCGCGGACGGCCAGTCCTCGGTGGCGCTCGACCATCCACGGGGCATCGGCGGCGAGCCCGACAACCCCGCGGCCGCCGAGCGGCGCGTCGCAGAGCTCGTGAAGGCGTCCACGCCGCATCCCGGGCGCGCCCCGCGTGCGGGCTTCGTCGTCTCCGTCGACGGCGAGGCCCTGATCGAGGCGGCCCGCGAGCACGACGGCATCGTCGTCCAGCGGACGCCGCTGGGCGACTTTGCCGTCACGGGCGCGCTGCTTGTCGAGGTCTGGGCACCGGAAGGAGCCGAGCGGCTGGCCGAGGCGGCCGTGGAGACGTTTGCGCTCAGTGGCGAGCGGACCATCGTCCAGGACATCGCGTTCCCCGTCCGCCAGCTGGCGGACATCGCCCTGCGCGGCCTGTCGCCGAGCCTCAACGACCCGACCACCGCCGAGAACGCCATGGACTCCCTGGCGGACACGCTCGTGCGCTTCGCCGCCCGGCCCGTCCCGTCCAACGTCCGGTTGGACGAGGACGGCGCGCCGCGCTACGTGGCGCTCACGGCGGACCTCGACGACCTGGTGCGCCTCGGCTTCGACCAGGTGCGTGTCAAGTGCGCGGAGTACCCGGTGGTTGCCGTGCAGCTGCTGCGCCTGCTGGCCGAGATCGCCCGCGCCGCGCGCGAGGCCGGGGTGGCCTGTGAGGAGGTCGGCCGCCAGGCGCGCCTGCTGCGCGAGGGGGCGTCGGGGGCGCTCCCGGCTCAGGCGGACGAGGACGCCGTCGCCGAGGCATACGGGCGCCCTCACGCCGGTCGCCGGCAGTGACGCGGCACCCGACCGCATCGTGGCTATACTGGCCGCGAATGAGGTGCAGCCAAGCTACGCGACGCCAGGACCGCTGACGCCGCCCGTGCCCTCTCGCCGTCCCGACTCCCGCGCAGGCCGCCCTTGACGCGTAGCCGCTTCTCCTAGTGCCGATCCCCCGCAGGTTCGATCGGACGCCGCCTGAGCGCGACACCACGCGCGTCAACGAGCGGATTCGCGTGCCCGAGGTCCGGCTCATCGACGAGCAGGGTCAGCAGGTGGGCGTCCTCAAGCGCGACGAGGCGCTCAAGTACGCCCAGGACCGCGACCTCGACCTGGTCGAGGTGGCCGCCGAGGCCCGCCCGCCCGTCTGCCGCGTGCTCGACTACTCGAAGTACAAGTACGAGCAGGCCCAGAAGGCCAAGGCCGCGCGCAAGCACCAGCAGCAGGTCACGGTGCGCGAGATCAAGCTGCGGCCGAAGATCGCCCAGAACGACTACGAGACCAAGCGCGGCCACGTGCGCCGCTTCCTCACGGCACACTCGAAGGTCAAGGTCACGATCATGTTCCGCGGCCGCGAGATGACGCACCCCGAGCGTGGCCAGGTTCTGCTGGAGCGCTTGGCCGAGGACGTGGCCGACCTTGGCGTGGTCGAGCAGCGCCCGCAGCAGGACGGGCGCAACATGACGATGATGCTCGGGCCGGTGAAGCAGAAGGCCGCCGAGGCCGGCGCGCCCGCGAGCGCCTGACCGCGATCGCCGTCGCATAGCCGCGTCCTCGGCCCTCGGCATGCCCAGCATGCCTTCGGGCCTGCGTCCTTGCTCTGCTCGGCGCTCCCGGCCAGGGTAACCAGCCACAGCTCTGCTTTACTACTTCGCCTCCCATGCCGAAGATGAAGAGCCATTCCGGCGCGAAGAAGCGCTTCCGCAAGACCGCGAGCGGCAAGCTCCGGGCTCGGCATGCAATGACCAGTCACATCCTCGAGAAGAAGAACGCCAAGCGCAAGCGGCACCTCGGCCGCCCGGTCGAGATCTCCTCCCACGACGCCAAGCGCGTCGGCAAGCTCATGGGGGATCGATGAGCCGCGTCAAGCGCTCCGTACACGCGCGCAAGAAGCGCCGGGCCACCCTCGAGCGGGCCAAGGGCTACCGCGGCGAGAAGCACTCCTCCTACAAGCGGGCCAAGGAGCAGCTGCTCAAGTCCGACACCTACGCCTACCGCGACCGCCGCAACCGCAAGCGCGACTTCCGCCGCCTGTGGATCACGCGCATCAACGCCGCGGCGCGCCAGGAGGGCATGTCCTACAGCGAGTTCATGCACGGCATGCGCCTCGCCGAGATCGAGCTGGACCGCAAGGTCCTGGCCGACATCGCGGTGCGCGACCCCGAGACGTTCCGACGTTTTGCCGAGCGAGCCCGGGAGGCTGTGGCTGCCTGAGCGCGATCGGCGCAGCCAGAGCACGAATCTTCCGGGCGCCCAGCGAGGCGCCCTTTTTCGTTCCACGACCATGATCACATCGGCCGACAACCACCAGCTCAAGCTCATCCGCAAGCTCGCGCAGAAGAAGCATCGCGAGCGGGCGGGGCTGTGCGTGGCCGAGGGCGAGGACCTCGTCGATGCGGCGCTGGCGGCGGGGCTGGAGCCGGAGGCGCTGCTGGTCGCGGGCGAGGACGTGGAGCCCGAGCTGCTGGCCGCGGTCAGCGAGCTGGGGAGTGGCACGCGCGTGATCGGGGTGTTCCGTCAGCACTTCTCCGAGCCCGGCGGCGAGCTCTCGCTCTACCTCCACGGCGTGCACGACCCGGGCAACGTGGGCACGGCCATCCGCTCGGCGCACGCGCTGGCCGACGGGCCCGTCGTGCTCGGGCCGGGCTGCGCCGACCCCTACGGTCCCAAGGCGCTGCGTGCCGGGATGGGCTCCACGTTCGCCCGGCCGCCGGCGCGGGCGCCGTTCCACGACCTCCCCGGCCGCACGGTGGCGCTCGTGCCCAGCGGCGGCGCGCCGCTGTCGGCGGTCGAGCTGGCCCCGCCGCTCGTGCTCTGCCTCGGAGGGGAGCGCGAGGGGCTGCCCACCGAGCTCGCGGAGGCCGCCTCCGAGCGCGCCACCGTCCCGCTGCGCCCGGACGGCCCGGAGTCGCTGAACGTGGCCATGGCGGCGACCGTGGCGCTGTACGACCTCGCCAATAGGATGGCCGGCCATGGCTGACCTAGACGCCATCCGCGCCCACGCCGAGCAGGCCATTGCAGCGGCGGGCGGCACGCAGGAGCTCGACGAGCTGCGGGTGCTCTTCCTCGGCCGCAAGGCCGAGCTCACGCAGACGCTGCGCGGCATCGGCGGGCTCCCACCCGAGCAGCGCGGCCCGGTGGGCAAGCACGCCAACGAGGTGCGGGCGGGCATCGAGGCGGCGCTGGACGCGCGCCACGCGGAGCTGGAGGCGGCCGAGCTCACGGCCCGCCTCGCCGAGGACCGCATCGACGTGACGCTGCCCGGCGATCCTCCGTCGCCGGCCGGCCGCCTGCACCTCATCACCCACACCCGGCGCGAGATCGAGGACGTCTTCCTGGGCCTGGGCTTCTCCGTTGCCGAGGGGCCCGAGGTGGAGTACGACTACTACAACTTCACCGCGCTCAACCATCCGCCGGGCCACCCGGCGCGGATGCTGCAGGACACCTTCTACTTCTCAGACGACGTCCTGCTGCGCACCCACACCTCGCCCATGCAGGTGCGGGCGATGGAGGCCGTCGAGCCGCCCATCTACATCATCGTCCCGGGCAAGACCTACCGGCGCGACTCCGACGCCACCCACACGCCCATGTTCCACCAGGTCGAGGGCCTGGCCATCGACGAGAACATCACCCTGGCCGACCTCCAGGGCATCCTGCTCGAGTTCGCCCGCGCGCTGTTCGGCCCGGAGCGCGAGATCCGCCTGCGCCCGCACTACTTCCCGTTCACCGAGCCAAGCGTGGAGGTGGACGTTTCCTGCTTCGCGTGCGGTGGCAGCGGCAACCTGCCCGACGGCACGCGCGACCCGCTCTGCAAGGGCTCGGGCTGGATCGAGATCCTCGGCTCGGGCATGGTCGATCCCAACGTGCTCGGCTTCGTGGCGGACAACGGCTACGACCCCGAGCGCGTGCAGGGCTTCGCGTTCGGCATGGGCATCGAGCGCATCGCCATGCTCAAGCACGGCGTGCCGGACCTGCGGCTGTTCTTCGACAACGACCTGCGCTTCCTCGCGCAATTCGGCTGATGCGCGTCCCCGTCTCCTGGCTCAGGGCCTACTGCGACCCCGGCCTCTCGACCGCGGAGATCGTCGAGCGGCTCGACATGAGCGGCACCGAGACCGAGCGGGTGGAGCGCGTGGGGGTGGGCTCGGTCGACGCCTTCGTGGTGGGCAGGGTGATCACCGCCGAGCGGCACCCCGACGCCGACCGCCTGAGCGTGTGCACGGTGGACACGGGCAACGGCCATCCGCGCACGATCGTGTGCGGAGCGCCCAACGTGGCCGCCGGGCAGACCGTGGCCGTGGCCCTGCCCGGCGCGGTCATGCCCGACGGCAGCGAGCTGGGCGAGGCCAAGCTGCGCGGCGTGGAGTCCAGCGGCATGATCCTCGCCGAGGACGAGGTGGGGGTGGGCGAGGACCACGGCGGGATCATGGTGCTGCCCGGCGATGCCCCGGTGGGCGCGCCGCTGGTGGAGCACCTGCAGATCGCCGACGAGGTGATCGAGTTCGAGATCACGCCAAACCGGCCCGACTGCCTGGGGATCTACGGAATCGCGCGCGAGCTGCACGCGGCCACAGGCGCGGCCCTGAAGCCGATCGACGAGGGCGATCCCGACGTGGAGCCGGCCGAGGTGATGCCGGTGGAGATCGACCCCGAGATCTGCCTGCGCTTCACCGTGCGGGTGTTCGAGGACGTGAAGATCGGGCCCTCGCCGCTGTGGCTCAAGGCGCGGCTCAGCGCGGCCGGGCAGCGCCCCATCTCCAACGTCGTCGACATCACCAACTACGTGATGCTGCTCACCGGCCAGCCGCTGCACGCATTCGACCTCGACCGCGTGCGCGGCGGGAAGCTCGCGGTGCACCAGGCGGCCGAGGGCGACACGCTCACCACGCTCGACGACGTCGAGCGCAAGCTGTCCGCCGGCATGGCGCTGATCTCCGACGCCGAGGGCCCCACGTCACTGGCGGGCATCATGGGCGGCCAGGTGTCCGAGGTGCACGACGACACCGCGCGCGTGGCCATGGAGGCCGCCACCTGGGTCGGCCCGAACATCCTCCAGACCTCCAAGGCGCTCACCCTGCGCAGCGAGGCCAGCGGCCGCTTCGAGAAGCAGCTTCACCCCGATCAGGCGGTCGAGGCCCAGAAGCTGGCCGCGCGGCTGATGGTGGACCTGTGCGGCGCCCGGGCGGTGCCGGGCATGACCGACGTGTACCCGCAGCCCGCGGAGCCGCGTGTGCTGCGGCTGCGGCTGGCGCGGCTGAAGCGGCTGCTGGGCGAGGAGATCCCGCAGGCCGACGTGCGCGCCATCCTCGAGCGGCTCGACTTCGGGGTGGCCGGCGCAGACGGCGGCTTCGACGTCACCGTGCCGGGCTTCCGCGACGCCGACGTGCAGCGCGAGGCCGACCTCGTGGAGGAGGTCGCGCGCATCCACGGGCTGGAGAAGCTGCCCATCACGCTGCCCGCGCGCGAGCGCGCCGTGGGGCGCCTCACGCCGTCCCAGCGGCTGCGCCGGCGGCTGGAGGACGCCCTGCGCGACCGCGGTCTGCACGAGGTCGTGGCCTACAGCTTCACGCGCCCCGAGGCGCTCGCTGCGCTCCAGCTGGGCGACGTCCCGCTGCTGCGCCTGGCCAACCCCCTGAGCGAGGACCAGTCGGTCATGCGGCCGCTGCTGCTGCCCGGCCTGCTCGACGCCGCGCGCCACAACGCCGCGCACGACATGGGCGAGCTCCGCCTGTTCGAGTCCGCGCACGTGTACCGGCCGTCGGGCTCGCTCGACGCGCCGGAGGGCAGCCCGCGCGGCGCCGATCCCGCCATGGAGCGCCACCACGTGGGCGCACTCATCACCCAGGCGGCGCCCGGCACCTGGCGCAGCGAGGCCCGCGGCGCCGACTTCTACGCCGCCAAGGGGCTGCTGGAGGGCGTGCTCGGCGCGCTGGGCATCGACTGGTGGATGGAGGAGGGCGAGCGGCCGTTCCTGCACCCGGGCCGCGCGGCCACGCTGCTGGCGGGCGACGAGCGCACTGGCAGCAGTGCACGCACTGCGGCCGGCACAGGCAAGCTCGGCTGGGTCGGCGAGCTGCACCCGCTCGTGGCGCGCGCCTGGGACCTCGAGGGCGCGGCCGCGTTCGAGCTGGACGCCGACCTGCTGGCCGAGATCGCCCCGGGCCCGGCCCGCTTCGCCGACGTCACGAGCTTCCCGGCGGTGTTCCAGGACATCGCGGTGGTCGTGCCCGAGGAGCTGCCGGCCGCCGAGGTGGAGGCAGCCGTGCGCGCCGGCGGCGGCGAGCTGCTGAGCTCCACGCGCGTGTTCGACGTGTACCGGGGCGACCAGGTGGGAGAGGGCGCCAAGTCGCTCGCCCTGCGGCTGGAGTTCCGCGCGCCCGACCGCACGCTCACCGAGGACGAGGTGGCCGGGCTGCGCGGGCATATCGAGAGCGAGCTGGCAAAGGTGGGGGGGAGGCTCCGTGCATAGGGTCGCCGTGGCAGGTGCGTCGGGCTTCGCGGGTGCGCTCTGCGCTGCGATCGTGGACGCCCATCCGTCGCTCGAGCTCACCGCTGTCACCGCGCGCACCGAAGCCGGCAAGCGGCTCGACGCGCTGTATCCGCGCCACCGCGTGCACCTCACGCTGGAGGAGCTCGACGCGGACCGCATCGCCGAGCGGGCCGACGCAGCGCTCGTGGCCTACCCGCATGGCGCCGCCGCGCCCGCGGTCAAGGCGCTGCTCGACCGCGGCCTCAAGGTGGTGGACCTGTCGGCGGACTTCCGCCTGGACCGCGAGGCCTACGAGCGCTACTACCAGCCCCACGCCGAGCCCGGGCTGCTCGAGCGCGCGGTGTACGGGCTCACGGAGCTCCATCGCGACGCCATCCGCGGGGCCGACCTGGTTGCCGCGCCCGGCTGCTACCCGACCGCCGCCATCCTCGCCCTCGCCCCGCTGCGGGAGGTGATGGCCGACGCCATCGTGGACGCCAAGTCCGGCGTGTCCGGCGCGGGCCGCGAGGCCTCGCAGACCACGCACTTCGTGTCGGTGGCCGAGAACGTGAACCCGTACAGGGTCGAGGGCCATCGCCACAGGGCCGAGCTCGAGCGCGAGCTGCCGGGCGGAGTGCCGGTCACGTTCACGCCGCACCTGCTGCCGCTCGACCAGGGCCTGCTGGCCAGCTGCTACGTGACGGCCAAGAGCGAGCTGTCGGGCGAGGACGTGCGCGCGCTGTTCCACGACGCCTACGACGGCGAGCCGTTCATAGAGCTGGCCGACGCGCCGCCCGGCGTGCGCGACGTGCGCGACACCAACCTCTGCCGCATCCACGCCACGGTGGAGCCCGCCACCGGGCGCGTGCTGGCGTTCGCCGCCATCGACAACCTCTGGAAGGGCGCCGCCGGCCAGGCTGTGCAGGACCTCAACCTCATGCTGGGGCTGCCGGAGACCGAGGGCCTGGGCCCGACGGCGGGCGCGAGGGTGGCGGTGTGAGCGCCCCTGCCGGCACCAGCTTCTTCCGCTCGCGCTGGGTGGACGCTCCGGCGCACGTCGCGGAGCTGGAGCCCACGGCGCTCCCGCGAGGCTTCCGGGCCGCGGGCGTGGCCGCGGGCATCAAGCCGAGCGGCCTGGACGTGGGCGTGCTGGTGTCCGACGAGGACGCCACCGCATCCGCCGCGCGCTTCACCACCAACGCGCGGCTCGGCGCCCCCGTGATCGTGTCGAAGGAGGGCGAGCTCCAGCGCCTGCGGGCAATCGTGGCCAACGCGGGCAACTCGAACGTGGGCACGGGGCGCCGCGGGGTGGAGACCGCGCTCGCCTCCCAGGCTGCCGCCGCGGACGCCCTGCGCGTCGCGCCCGCCCGGATCGGGCTGGCGTCCACGGGGATCATCGCCCGGGAGCTGTCGCAGGACCTGCTCGTGGCCGGCGTGCGCGCCGCCGCGGGCGAGCTGGGCCCCGGCGCCGATGCCTTCTCGCAGGCCATCCTCACAACCGATGCCGGCCCAAAGCGCGCCTGCCTCGACGTGACGCTGCCGTCGGGCAGCGTCCGCCTGGCCGCGCAGGCCAAGGGCGCGGGCATGATCTCGCCCCGCTTCGCCACCATGTTCTGCTTCGTGGAGACCGACGCCCAGCTCGACCCCACCACGCTGGAGCTCCTCACCGGGGTCACCGTCAAGCGCTCGTTCGACCGCATCTCCGTGGACGGCCAGCTCTCCACCAGCGACACGGTCTTCGTGATCGCCAACGGCGCCTCCGGCGTGCGCGTGGAGCCCGAGACCGACGACGAGCTCGTGCTGGGCGAGGCCCTGGACGCCCTGCTGCGCCAGCTCGCGATCGAGGTGGTGGCCGACGGCGAGGGCTGCGCGCGCACTGGACGGGTGGTCGTGCGCGGCGACTCCGAGCTCGTGGAGCGGGTGGCGCGCGCGGTGGCCGAGTCGCCGCTGGTCAAGGCCGCGCTCCACGGCGCCGACCCAAACTTCGGCCGCATCATGCAGGCGGCCGGAATGGCGCTGGCCGGCCACCCGTTCCTCGTGGACCTGGAGATCGAGGGCCGCCAGGTGGTGTCAGCCGGGGAGGAGATCCCGCTCGACGGCGCCGGCTGGACGGACCTCGAATCCGTCATGAAGGCCAAGGAGGTCGAGTACGAGCTGCGAATCCCGGGCTCGGGCGGCGAGACCGAGGTGTTCTTCTCCGACCTCTCGCCCGCCTACGCCGAGTTCAACAGCGCCTACTCCAGCTAGTCATGACGCGCGACATCGCAACCATCCTCGAGGCGCTCCCCTACATCCGGGAGTTCCACGGCCGCACCATCGTCATCAAGTACGGCGGCGCCGCCATGACCGACCCCGCGCTGGTAGAGGACTTCGCCCGCGACGTGGTGCTCCTCAAGTACGTGGGCATGAACCCGATCGTGGTGCACGGCGGGGGGCCCGACATCACGCGCTACATGGAGCGGCTCGGAATGCGCGTCGAGTTCGTGGAGGGGCTGCGGGTGACCGACGCCGCCACGGCCGAGCTGGCCAAGATGGTCCTGGTCGGCAAGCAGAACAAGGAGATCGTTCTGCGGCTGGGCCGCCACGGCCAGCCGGCGGTGGGCCTCTGCGGCGACGACGGCCGGCTCTTCACCGTGCGCAAGCGGCTCGCGGGCGGCGAGCGCGACATCGGCTTCGTGGGGGAGATCGAGCGCGTGGACGTGGACGTGCTCAACCACATCGCCGAGGACTACATCCCGGTGGTGGCGTCGGTCGGCGCGGACGCCGAGGGACAATCGTTCAACGTGAACGCGGACGCCGCGGCGGGCGCCGTGGCCGAGGCCATGGGCGCGTTCAAGGTCATCTTCCTCACCGACGTGGAGGCATGGCTGGCAGATCCCGCCGATCCCGCCAGCCGCATCTCGCAGGCCACGGCCGCGGAGGTGCGCGAACGGATCGAGGGTGTCGAGGGCGGCATGCGGCCCAAGCTGGACGCGTGCGTGCGCTCCGTGGAGCGGGGGGTGGGCAACGCCCACATCATCGACGGGCGGCTGCCCCACTCGCTGCTGCTGGAGCTGTTCACCGACGAGGGCATCGGCACGAAGATATGGCCCTGAGCGCGCTTCAATCGCTCGAGCGCGACCACGTGATGCCCACGTACGCGCGCAACCCCGTGGAGTTCGTGCGCGGGGAGGGAACACGGCTGTGGGACGTCGAGGGGGAGGAGTACCTCGACTTCCTCGGCGGGATCGCCGTGGTGTCCATCGGCCACGCGCACCCGGCTCTCGTGGAGGCCGTCACCGAGCAGGCAGCCCGGCTCATGCACGTGGGCAACCTCTACTACACGGAGCCGTCCATGCGGCTGGCGCGGCGGCTGTCGGAGCGCTCGCTGGGCGGCAAGGTCTTCTTCGCCAACTCCGGCACCGAGGCGGTGGAGTGCGCGCTCAAGCTGGCGCGCCGGCGCCGGCGCGGCGGCGACATCGTCTCCCTGGCCGGAGGCTTCCACGGCCGCACCTACGGCTCGCTGTCCGCCACGCCCCAGGAGACCAAGCAGGAGCCGTTCGCCCCGCTGGTGCCGGGCTTCCGCTACGTCGAGCCGGGGGCGCTCATGTCTTCGGTGGATGAGCGCACGGCCGCGGTGCTGGTGGAGCCCATCCAGGGCGAGTCGGGCATACACCCGATCCCCGCGGAGGTGCTCGAGGACGTGCGCCGCGCCTGCGACGAGCACGGCGCTCTGCTGATCTTCGACGAGATCCAGTGCGGCATGGGCCGCACCGGCTCGATGTGGGCGTGGGAGCAGGCCGGCGTCCGCCCCGACGTCATGACGCTGGCAAAGGGCCTCGGCGGCGGGCTGCCCATCGGCGCGTGCATCGCGTCGCCGGAGGTGTCGGACGTCTTCGAGACCGGCGACCACGGCTCCACGTTCGCCGGCGGCCCGGTGCCGTGCGCCGCCGCCAACGCCGTGCTGGACGTGGTGGACGATGAAGCCTTCCTCGGCGAGGTGGCACGCAAGGGCGAGCGGCTGCTGGCGGGGCTGTCGCGGCTGGGTGTCGAGAACCCCCGCGGCCGCGGCCTGATGGTCGGCTTCGACCTGCCCGACGGCCCCGGCATCGCCCGCCGGCTGCTGCTCGAGCAGCGGCTGGTGGTGAACGCCACCGGGCCCGTCACCATCCGCCTGCTGCCGCCGCTCACGGTCTCGGACGAGGAGATCGACGAGGCGCTCGGGCGTATCGCCGCGGCGCTGTGAGGCTCGCGGCGGCCGGAGCCGCCGCGCTCGTGCTCCTGGCGGGCTGCGGCGGGGATCGGGAAGAGCCGCCCGCCCCGTCGCCGTCCGAGGCCGAGGCCGCGACCGCCGACCGTCCCGCCGTGCGCCGCGCACGCTGCCCCGCCGAGCTCTCGAACTGCCGCACCGCCGTCGGCCGTGTGATGCACGTCGAGGCGGTGGACCCCGACGGCGACGGTGACGCCCACTACGTCCTCTCCGGCGGTGACATCACCTTCCCGGGCATCAGCGTCATCGACGTGAAGCCCGCGCTGCGGCCCGAGGACCTGCCCGAGGACGGCGACTGGGTGAGCGCCGCCGGTCCCGTCTACCGCGGCTCGTTCGGGCAACGCCAGATCGAGGCCGTGGTCGTGCACCACGAGCGCTGAGCCCACCGCGAGCACCGAACGTCCCGCGCACCCCCCTCCTACGTGGGTGCGCGGGACGTTCATCGCGCGGGCGGGCGGGGTGGGGCGCTGGTAGCGTCTCGCACCGCCGTGACCGACCAGCCACGCGAGCAGCCCCGCACCGCCTCCTACCTCGCCGAGCCCGGCGAGGTGGGCCGCTGCCTGCTGCTCTACTCGGGCGGCCTCGACACGAGCGTGATGCTCAAGTGGATCCCGGACGAGTACGAGTGCGAGATGGTCACGCTCACCGTCAACCTCGGCCAGCCCGGCGAGGACTACGAGGTGGTGAAGGGCAAGGCCCTCCAACTCGGTGCGCTCGACGCCCACGTGGTGGACGCCCGCGAGGAGTTCGCGGAGGAGTACGTGCTGCCCGCCATCAAGGCCAACGCCCTGTACGGCGGCGGCTACCCGCTCTTCACGGCGCTCGGCCGGCCGCTCATCGCCAAGCTGGCGGTGGAGTACGCGCGCCGCTCGGGCTGCGACACCATCGCCCACGGCTGCACCGGCAAGGGCAACGACCAGGTCCGCATCGAGGCCACGGTCGCGGCGCTCGCACCCGAGCTCAAGATCATCGCCCCGGTTCGCGGATGGCAGATGGGCCGGGAGGAGGAGATCGCCTACGCGCGCGAGCACGGGATTCCC
Organism: Thermoleophilaceae bacterium; assembly: GCA_040901445.1. Taxonomy (GTDB): domain Bacteria; phylum Actinomycetota; class Thermoleophilia; order Solirubrobacterales; family Thermoleophilaceae; genus JBBDYQ01. The sequence continues at coordinate 450,195 of JBBDYQ010000025.1, forward strand.
GTGAAGGGCGGCACCGAGGCGCCTCCCTACTCGATCGACGACAACCTCTGGGGCCGCTCGTCCGAGGGCGGCCCGATCGAGGACCTCGACGAGCCCCCTCACGACGACGTCTTCGACCTCGTCACCCGCCCCGAGGACGCCCCGGACGAGCCCGAGCTCGTGGCGCTGGAGTTCGAGCGCGGCCGCCCCGTCGGGCTCGACGGCGAGCGCCTGGGCCTCGTGGAGCTGCTGAAGCGCGTGGCGGAGATCGGCATGCGCCACGGCGTGGGCATCGTGGACCACATCGAGGACCGCATCGTGGGCCTGAAGGTGCGCGACCTCTACGAGGTGCCCGCCGCGGCCATCGTCCTGCCGGCGCACAAGGAGCTCGAGAAGCTCGTCTGCACGCGTCACCAGAACCTCTTCAAGCCGCAGCTCGACAACCACTGGGCCTACCTCGCGTACGCCGGGCTCTGGCAGGAGCCGCTCAGGGAAGACCTCGACGCCTACACGGAGTCGGTCAACGAGCAGGTCACCGGCACGATCACGTGCAAGCTCTACAAGGGCTCGGTGACCATCGTGAGGCGCTCCTCGCCCAACGCGCTCTACGACAGGGACCTCGCCGGCTTCGGCGAGTCCGGCGGGTTGTTCTCCCAGGCCGCCTCGCCCGGCTTCATCGAGCTCTGGAGCCTGCAGTCGCGTATGGCGTACCAGGTGCGCCAGAGGGGTAAGGAGGAAGCGTGACCACTCGCGGATACACCATCCTCGGCTGGCTCGTCTGGCAGATCGGCTCGCGCGTCGCGCGCCGCAAGATGGCCCAGAACCGGGCCAAGCTCGGCGCGGCAGGCGTCATCGTGCTCGTGCTGCTGGCGGGCATCGCGGCGGCCAAGGCCGGCACGGACGAGTAGCGCTCACCCCGGGCGCCCAGCACGGGCCGGCGGCGATTCGCCCCCTGACGGCGTCGCTAGCGCTCAGCCGGCCTGAAGCGCGTCCCGATCGTCACGAGCAGGTGGAGCACGCCCAGTGCGATGAAGAACGCCGTGGGCGCGCCCTCGCCCGAGAAGCCGAACAGGAACGGCACGGCGATGAGGACCACGGCGAGCACGTAGTCCAGCAGCACGTGAACCGAGAGGGGGAGCTGGTTGACGAGGCTGGTGGGCCCGTCCGTGGCGGCGGCGACCACGAGGACCACGACGCCGGCGACGATCGAGACGGCGATGGCGGCATCCGCATCGAAGCTGAGGACGAAGGGCGCGGCGACGAGCAGGACGCCGGCCGCGTACTCGACGAGGCCGTGGACGAAGCGGGGGATCGGTCCCTCTCGCAGCACGCGGGCTTTATACCCGGACGGGCGGCCGGAGGACCCTGAGCCGTCGGACCCCGACCCTAGACTCGGGAGTCCCGGTGTCCTGCGCCCACCTCCACGTCCACTCCGAGTACTCGCTCCTCGACGGCGCGTGCAAGATCGACGCCCTCGCGGCCCGCGCCGCCGAGCTCGGCCAGCCCGCGCTCGGCCTCACCGACCACGGGGTCATGAACGGCGCGCTGGAGCTCTACCAGGCCGCCAGGAAGCACGGCGTCAAGCCCATCCTCGGGCTCGAGGCCTACTTCGTGGACGACCGCCGCACCCAGGCCGCCCGCTTCGAGCGCAACCACCTCACGCTGCTCGCCGCAAGCGACGAGGGCTTCCGAAACCTCGTCAAGCTCACCTCGGGCGGCTTCCTCGAGGGCTACAAGCGGGGCAAGCCGCACGTGGACATGGAGCTGCTCGACCGCCACTCGGCGGGCGTCATCGCGCTCACGGGCTGCCTCCAGTCGCGCTTCTGCCAGCGTTTGCTGGAGGACAACCCGGCGGAGGCGCGTGCCCACGTCGACGAGCTGCTGGGCGTGTTCGGCCCCGACAACGTCTACTTCGAGGTGCAGAAGAACGGGCTCGCGCCGCAGGACAAGGCAAACGAGGGCATCGTCGCCACGGCGCGCGAGGTCGGCCGCCCGCTCGTGGCCACCGCCGATGTCCACTACCTGTGCCGCGAGGACTACGACAACCACTCGGCGCTGCTCTGCGTTCAGACCAAGTCCACGCTGGCCGAGCCCAAGCTGAGCTTCGACACCAACGAGTTCTACCTCAAGGACACGGGGGAGATGACGGCGGCGTTCGCCGAGTGGCCGGAGGCGGTTCCCACCACGCTCGAGATCGCCGAGCGCTGCAACGTCGAGATCGAGCTCGACCAGCAGCTCATCCCCAGTTACCCGACCCCCGACGGGGAGGCGGAGGGCGCCTACCTGCGCCGGCTCGCCGAGGAGGGCCTGCGCGCCCGCTACGGGGACCCTCCGCCGGCCGAGGCGGTCGAGCGCCTCGAGCTGGAGCTCGACGTCATCGGCCGCATGGGCTTCGACGCCTACTTCCTGATCGTCTGGGACTTCGTCAAGTACGCCAAGGACAACGGCATCGCCGTGGGCCCGGGCCGCGGCTCCGCGGCGGGCTCGATCGTGTCCTACTCGCTGCAGATCACCGACGTGGACCCGCTCCGCTACGACCTGCTGTTCGAGCGCTTCCTCAACGCCGAGCGCATCTCCATGCCGGACATCGACATCGACTTCTCGGTCAAGGGGCGCGACCGCGTCATGCGCTACGTGTCGGACAAGTACGGCAAGGAGTCGGTCGCGCAGATCGTCACCTTCGGCCGCATGTACCCGCGCGCGGCCACGCGCGACGCCGCCCGCGTGCTCGGCCTCGACTACGGCGCGGGCGACCGCCTCGCCAAGCTCATCCCGGACCCGATCATGGGCCGCCCGCCGTCATTCGAGGACTGCCTCAAGCCGGGACAGGACCTGGCCAAGGCGGTGGCGGAGGACCCTCAGGCCAAGCGGATCGTGGAGGTTGCACGCGGGCTCGAGGGCATCGTGCGCAACTCCTCGATCCACGCCGCGGCCGTCGTGATCGCGGACCGCCCCCTCACCGACATCGTGCCGCTGCAGCTCGCGGAGGACACGGGCGCGGTCAACGAGGACGGCTCCAAGGCCTACCGCACCGTCACCCAGTACTCGATGAAGCCGATCGAGGAGATCGGCCTGCTCAAGATGGACTTCCTGGGCCTGCGCAACCTCGACGTGATCGAGTCGGCGCTCGACATCATCGAGCGCTCCGCGGGCGCCCGGCCGGACATGGTCGCGCTGCCGCTCGACGACGAGCGCACGTACGAGATGCTCTCCCGCGGGGACTCGGTGGGGGTGTTCCAGTTCGAGTCCGAGGGCATGCGCGAGGCGCTGCGCAAGGTCAGGCCCACCGAGTTCGACGACCTCGTCGCCCTGGTGGCCCTTTACCGGCCCGGCGCCATGCGCTTCATCGACGACTACGCGCGCAACAAGCGCAACCCCGACGGCGTGGAGTACCCCGACGAGCGCTTGCGCTCAATCACCAAGTCCAGCTACGGGGTCATCCTCTACCAGGAGCAGTCCATGCAGATCGCCAAGTCGATCGCGGGCTTCTCCGGCCCCGACGCCGACGACCTGCGCAAGGCCATCGGCAAGAAGCAGCGCGAGCGCATGGCCGCCCTGAAGGACCGCTTCATCGCGGGGGCTCGCGCCAGCGGGACATCTGAGGCCGTCACGCAGAACCTCTGGGCCGTGAACGAGGCTGCGGCTGACTACTCGTTCAACCGCTCCCACGCCGCCTGTTACGCGCTCATCAGCTACCGCACGGCCTGGCTCAAGGCCAACTATCCCGCCGAGTACATGGCCGCGCTCATCTCCTCGGTCATGTCCACCAAGGACAAGGTGCCGTTCTTCGTGTCGCGCTGCGAGGACATGGGCATCGAGGTGCTGCCGCCCGACGTCAACGAGTCGGGGCACGACTTCGTGGTGGTGGAGGGCCGCATCCGCTTCGGCCTCGACGCCGTCAAGAACGTGGGCGCCGCGGCGGTGGACGCCCTGCTGCAGGCGCGCGAGCAGGACGGCCCGTTCAGCTCGATCTGGGACTTCTGCGAGCGCGTGGACTGCCGGGCCATGAACAAGCGCGGCATCGAGTCGCTGGTGCGCTGCGGCGCGTTCGACTCGCTCGGCGCCACCCGCACGGGGATGCTGGCGGTGCTCGCGCAGGCGCAGGCCGCCGGCCAGCAGGCGCAGGAGGACCTCCAGGTCGGGCAGGGCTCGATCTTCGACCTCGAGGAGCCGGCCGGCGGCTCGCGGTTCCTCGTCAAGGAGCACCCGCCGGTGCCTGCGCTGGAGGACGACCGCAAGGCGCTCAACGAGATGGAGAAGGAGACGCTCGGCCTGTTCCTCTCCAGCCACCCGCTCAAGGAGGTGCGCGCCGCGCTGCGGGCCAAGGCGGACTGCTCGCTGGCCGAGCTCGCCGACCGCAAGGACCAGGACTGGGTAACCGTCGGCGGCATGATCACCGAATGCAAGCGCATCCGCACGCGCAAGGGCGACATGATGATGTTCGCCACGCTCGACGACCTCGAGGGCCAGTGCGAGATCCTCGTCTTCAACTCCGCCTACGAGCAGAACTCCGGCAAGCTCGACGTGGACGCCATCGTGATGGTGCGCGGCAAGGTGGACCACAAGGAGAAGGGGGAGACCAAGGTCGTGGTGCAGCAGGTCGAGCCGTTCGACCCCACCCCCGAGGAGATCCAGCTCGCCGACGCGGAGGCCGCCAGGGCGCCGGTGGAGGTGCGCAGGCGGCTCACCATCTCCGTAGAGCCCGAGGTGCCCGCCGCCTTCCTCGAGGAGCTCACCGAGCTGGTGCGCAAGTACCCGGGCGAGCACGAGGTGCTGCTGTGCGTGGGCGAGCGCCGTCTGCTGCTGGGCGTCGAGTACCGGGTGTCCGCCAGCGTGGACTGCCGCAACGAGCTGGCGGGGCTGCCCGGCCTGGCCACGCTGGCGGCCGCCTAGCGATGGCGCGGATCCAGTACTACTGCGCCTCGACGCTGGACGGCTACATTGCCGAGGCCGACGACTCGCTCGGCTGGCTCACCGGATACGAGGGCAGCTACGAGGGGGCCGAGGGCAACCCGATGAACGGCTCCTACGACCGCTTCTATGAGGGTGTGGGCTCCCTCGTCATGGGCTCGGCCACCTACGAGTTCATCCTCGGGCACGGAAGCGGCGGCTGGCCGTATGCGGGCAAGCCCACGTGGGTGCTCACCTCGCGCGACCTGCCCCAGCCGGAGGGCGACGACGTGGACGTGAGGATCGGCCCGGCAGCGGTGCGCGACATCCACGACGACGTGGTGGCGGCCGCCGGCGAGCGCAACGTGTGGGTGGTGGGAGGCGGCAGCGTGGCGTCGCAGTACGCCGACGAGGGCCTCCTGGACGACCTGCTGCTGACCGTCGTCCCCGTGGTGCTGGGCCAGGGCAAGCCGCTCTTCGACCGCCGCCTGCCCGGCGGCCCGCTGCAGCTCATGGGCCCGCGCCCGTTCGCCAACGGCATGGTCGAGCTGCGCTACGAGATCAAGCGCGACTAGCCGCTCCGGGTGGCCACCAGCACGCGCTCGCAGTTGCGGTGGCGGCGCAGCTCGTTGGTGTTGATGCGGATCGTGTCGATCCCCGACCCGCAGTCGATCCGCGCCGCCGGCCCGGCCGTGGACGTGTTGATCACGTCGTTGCCCGGGCCCGCCCGCACGATGTCGCGGCCGTTTCCGGTGTTGATGTAGTCCTTGCCGGACCCGCCGACCAGGAGGTCGTTGCCCAGGCCGCCCGACAGCCGGTCGCGACCCGAGCCCCCGTCCATGCGGTCGTTGCCGGAGGCGCCGGTGAGCTTGTCGTTGCCCGAGCCCCCGAACAGGCGGTCGTCGCCGGTGCCGCCGTTGAGGATGTCGCGCCCGGTGCCGCCGAACAGGAAGTCCACGCCGTTGCTGGAGTCGAGGTTGTCGTTGCCCGAGCCGCCCTCGATGCAGTCGTTGCCGCGGCCGCCGGAGATCCGGTCCCGGCCGCCCAGGCCGAGGATCTTGTCGCGCACGTTCGTGCCGGTGATGCTCTCGCGCCGGTTGGTGCCGATGATCGGGAACGCGCGGGCGAAGCTGCGCGGGCAGCGGCTGCGGGGGATCGTGCGGCAGCGGTTGCCGGTGTCGCGCACCTGACCGCGCGGACAGGGCGTGAGCTGCCGCTCCTGCGGCGATCCCACGGGGATGAACACGACGCACTGGCCCTCGGGCGCCTGCACGGTGCCCTCCGGGCAGGGCGGCGCCTGGGTGACCACCTGGCGACACACCACCGAGCCGTCCGCGTCGCGCGTCTCCTCGGTGGTCCCGGCCGGACAGGCGGGCGGGGGCGGGGGCGCCTCGCACACGGCGCCGTTGCGGTCCACGCGTGCCTCACCCACCACGGCCTCCAGCGCCGGGACGCCGTTCATCTCCAGCAGCGAGACGTGCAGCGCGCGGCGCGTGAGCGACTGGGTGGCGCTGCCGGCGTCGCCCTCGACGACCTCCTCGTTGAGCTCGATGTGCAGCAGCATCACCAGCGGGGTGCCGTTGATGGCCTCGACGATGGGCACCAGGAGCTCGCTCTCGATCGGAAGCGGCACGCCCGCCACGGTCAGGTTCACCACGCGGCTGGTGCCGCTCAGCGTGGGCACGCCGTTCACGCACGATGCGGTGGCGTCCGCCTCGGTCACGTCGGCGCCCACGATCACGGTGCCGTCGGCGCTCCTGATGCTCACCCTCGCCACCCCGCCCGCCGAGTCCGTCGTCTGCACGCGGGTGTCGTCCTCGAGGTCGGGATCGACGCGCGTGCGCGCGTAGACGCCGTCGACCGAGATGCTGCCGGCGCCGGGGTCGCCGAGCTCGAGGTGGGGGAGGCCCGCGTCGTCGTCCACGCATTGGGCGCGCTGGATCGTGTCGGGCGAGGTGCCGCCGTTGGCCACGACGGGCTCCAATCGGCCGGGGTCGGCGCCGGGCGCGTTGAGATACGCGGCGCTGGCGCGGCACTCCCACACGGGCGCGCTCGTGTCCCCTCCCGAGACGGGCACGAGCCAGAGCGACGTGCCCACCGCCATCGCCGCAACACCGAGGAACCGGAGCCTCATGGGGACCTCCTGCCTTTCCCGTCCGGCGCCAGCCCCTGCCGTTGCCGAAACGAGCATCCGTTCGCTGGGACAGAGCCTACCCCCAGGCGGGGGAGGGGGCAACCACCAACCCGCGCGGTGCCTACGCCTTGTGCTCCGTCCAGCTCGTGCCGTCCCAGTAGCGCTGCCCGCCGCCGCCCGAAGGGTCGGGATACCAGCCCGCGGGCGTGCCCGGCTGCGCGGCGGCGGCTGGAGAGGCCCCCTGCAGGCCGGCGGGCGCGCCGGGAGGACCGGCCGCCGCGGGCCCCGGAGCGGGGGCGGCGGCAGCGGGCGCCATCGCCATCAACGTGCCGCCGGCCGCGATCGCCAGGCTGGCGAGCAGGCCGAGGTAGATGCCGAAGCGCGTGGAGAGGTCGTCGCCGAACTCCACCAGGAACGCGAACACCATCCCGGTGGCCAGCATCCCGGCGGCGGCCACCAGCACGCCGGGCACGCGGAAGGCGCCCAGCAGCCCCGCGATGCCGGCCGCCACGGCCAGGACGACCACCACCAGGAGGGCGATGTCCACCACCGAGAAGGTCTTCAGCGCGCTGCACGAGTCCTGTCCACAGGCGAGCTCCGAGAACCACGCGATGAACAGCGAGATGAGCAACACCGCGCCGCCGACGATGGCGAGCACGGGGCCCGCGGGATTGCGCTGCGAAGCCAATCTTCCTCCTCGTTCACGATGCCGGCCGGGACCCCGGTGAGGCTACACTGGCCCGCGTGGAGAGCGCTTCCATTCCCACCGTCGCGCACGAGTGCCGGCAGTGCTGCGCCTTCTGCGACCGGCTCGTGCAGCCGGCCGGTTGCGTGGAGTCGGGCTGTCCGTATCTCTACCTCTACGACGACCAGGCCGCCGGCCGCCGCTTCATGGGCTGCATGCGCAAGGTGTTCCGAACCGAGATCGACGTGGAGCTGTTCGAGCAGGCGCAGCGCACGCGCCAGGGATTCGGCGGCGTGAGGATGACGGGCACGCCCATCAGCCGCTGCCGCATCTCGGTCGAGCGCGCCTACGACGGCCGGGGCGATGCCTTCGAGTGCCAGAACCCGGGCTTCTTCGAGCGCCCGCCCGAGGACCGGGCCGCGGAGGCATTCGACCTGCGCGACCGCCTCTGAGCGACCGCCCTAGGTCGTCCCGCGCGCGGCCAGGCCGTGCTCCCGCAGCGCCCGGGCCACGGGCATCTGCTCGCCGGGCTCCCTGCCGCCGGTGGGCGGCGTCTCCAGCAGCGCCGGCAGCCCCTCGAAGCGCGGCTCCGAGAGAAATGCCGCAAGGCCGTCCTCGCCGAGCTCGCCCTCGGGCAGCGGGGCGTGGCGGTCGCGGTTGCCTCCCAGCGGCACCTGTGAGTCGTTCACGTGCAGGCAGGCCAGGCGCTCCAGCCCGGCGATCTCGACACATTGGTCGATCACGGTCTCGAGCTTCTCGGCGGAGGTGATGTCGAACCCGCTCGCGAGCATGTGGCAGCAGTCCAGGCAGAGCCCGAGGCGTTCGTGCGCGCCGCCGAGCTCGATGAGCTGCGCGAGCTCCTCGAACGACCGTCCCAGCGTGCCGCCGGCGCCGGCCGTGTTCTCCAGCAGCAGCGGGCACGACTCCGACTCGGCCAGAGCGTGGCGCAGCGCCTCGCCCACGCGCTCCATCGACGCCTCGTAGGGCTCCTTCACCTGCGAGCCGGGATGGAGCACCACGCCCACCGCCCCGATGGCATCGCCCAGCCGCAGAGCGTGGATGAGCGAGTCGAGCGACTTGCGCCGGATCTCGGTGTCCTTGGACGCGCAGTTGATCAGGTAGACGGCGTGGATGGCCACCGCCCGCACCGGCCCCGCGGCGAGGCGCTCGTTGAACTCCTCGACGTCCTCGTCCTTCCACGCCGTGGGCCGCCACATGCGCGGGTTCTGGTGGAAGATCTGGATCGCGTCGCAACCCCATTCCACGCCGCGCTCGTGCGCCCTGACCAGGCCGCCGGACGTCGAGACATGTGCTCCAACTAGCATCGCCAGGGTGAGGGTCCGATTTGCTCCATCGCCCACCGGCACGCTTCACATCGGCGGCGCGAGGACGGCACTGTACAACTGGCTCCTTGCGCGGGGATCCGGGGGCGCATTCGTGTTGCGGATCGAGGACACCGACCGCGAGCGCTCCACCCCCGAGAACGTCGAGCAGATCCTCGACGCCATGCGCTGGCTGGGCCTGGACAGCGACGAGGGGCCGCACTCGCAGGCGGAGCGCATCGACCGTCACAAGGGGGAGATCGCGCGGCTCGTCTCCGAGGGGCACGCCTACGAGGACGAGGGCGCCATCCGCCTGCGCACCCCCACCGAGGGCCAGATCGTCGTGTCCGACGTGATCCGCGGCGAGGTCACGTTCCCCAGCGACGCCATCGACGACTTCGTGATCGCCCGCTCCGACGGCAGCCCGCTCTACAACCTCGCCGTCGCTGTGGATGACCGCGACATGGAGATCACCCATGTGGTGCGCGGCGAGGACCACCTCTCCAACACCCCCCGCCAGGTCATGATCCTGCGCGCGCTCGGCGCCGAGCCGCCCATCTACGCGCACGTGCCGCTGCTGCACGGCCCCGACGGCAAGAAGCTCTCCAAGCGCCACGGGGCCGCCTCGGTGCAGGAGCTGCGCGAGGCCGGCTACCTGGCCGAGGCCGTGCGCAACTACGTGGCGCTGCTGGGGTGGGGCTTCGACGAGTCCACCACCTTCTTCAGCACCGAGGAGCTGATCGAGGCGTTCTCGCTCGAGCGCGTGTCGCGCAACCCGGCCGTGTTCGACGAGAAGAAGCTGCGCTGGATGAACGGGCGCTACCTGCGCGAGCTCGAGCGCGAGGACCTGCGCGCCCGCCTCGAGGCGTTCACCGGCCGCGAGCTGCCCGGGTCCGCCGTCGAGATCTCCCAGGAGAAGCTCCAGACGCTCGCCGACTTCTGGCCGCTGGCGGCGTTCCTGGTCGAGCCCCAGCCCACCGATCAGAAGGCCTGGGACAAGGTGATGAAGGACGGCGCGGGGGAGCGGCTCGCGCGCGTGCGCGACGCCCTGGCGCGCACGCAGCCGTTCGAGACCGAGGAGATCGAGGGCACGCTGCGCGGCCTCGTGGACGAGCTCGGGGTAAAGCCGAAGGAGGTCTTCCAGCCCGTACGGGTGGCCATCGCGGGCTCCACTATCTCGCCCGGCATCTTCGAGTCGCTCGCGGCGCTGGGGCGGGAGGAGTCCCTCACTCGCATAGACGCCGCTCTAGAGCGGTCCTGAAGCCTCAACTCCTCGCCCATTCCTGCCGATACGGGAGGCAGCGATTGGACGTGATGGAATGGAAGCTGCAATGACAAGAGTGTCCACCGACCGTTCTGCGGGCTCGGGTGGGCGGCACAACGAGGGCCATGGGCGCCGGCTCACGGCCGCGTTCGAGGCACTCGAGGCGTTCCCTGCGCTGGCCGAGTCGCGCAACCGCCTGCTGCGGGTGGTGCGCGAGCAGCGCTCGTCCGCGGGCGATCTCGTGGCCGCCGTGGAGTCCGACGTCGCGCTCGTCATCGCCGTGCTGCGGATCGCCAACCGCGCCCAGTCCCCCTACAAGGGCAAGATCGCCAGCGTGCCGCGGGCGGTGGAGGTGCTCACGCCGGCCGGGGTGGAGGCGCTCGCCTCGCGCACCGCCGTCTTCGACTTCTTCGAGCGCAACCCCGTGTGGGACGCCGCGCCGGAGCGCTTCCGCCTCCATGCCGTGGGCACCCAGCGCGCCGCCGATCGCCTGGCCAAGGAGATCGACTACGACGACCGCGACGAGCTGCTCGCCTCCGCGCTGCTGCACGACATCGGCAAGCTCGTGCTCGTGCACGCCTATCCCGGCTACCCGGGCCTGATCCACGGCGACGCCCGCACCCCCGAGGAGCGGGTCCACCGCGAGCGCCGCGAGCTCGGCGTGGACCACGGCGTGGTCGGCGGCGTGCTGGCCCGCCGCTGGGGCCTGCCCAACCGCCTGGCCTCCGCCATCGAGCGCCACCACGCGGACGACTGCCACGACGAGGCCGCGCTCATCCGCCTCGCCGACATGCTCTCCCACTACGCGCAGGGCAAGCCCGTGGAGCCGGCCTCGATGCTCAAGGTGGCCCGCACGCTGGGCCTCTCGCCCGAGGGCCTGCGCTCGGTGATGTACGAGCTGCCCTACCCGACGATCGGCGCCAAGCGCCAGGTGGAGCCGTGCCCGCTGTCGGGGCGCGAGGTGGACGTCCTGCGCCGCCTGGCCGAGGGCAAGGTCTACAAGCAGATCGCCCTCGAGCTCAACCTCTCCACGAGCACGGTGCGCACGCACCTGCACAACACCTACGGCAAGCTCGGCGCGGTGGACCGCGCCCAGGCCGTGCTGATCGCCACCGAGCGCGGCTGGCTCTAGACTCACCCCCAGGGGGTAGGACCACCGACCCGGGAGGCTCGAGATGGTCCGCATCAGTGCAGGGCTCGCAACACTCGCCGCGCTGCTCGCGGCGGCCACGCCCGCCGCGGCATCCAGCGCGCACGGCACGTCGGTCTTCGACGAGCTCGGAGACCCGTGCACGACCGTCGACAAGGTGACGTTCACGGCGGGCGCCGGAGAGATCAACCACGTGACCGTCGCAGAGGGCAACACGATCGTCGCCAACCCGTTCTTCGGGCCGCCGTGCGACGACCTCTACCTGGCCGCCGCCGCGCTCGCGGACCCGGCGGCCAGCATCCGCCCGAGTGGCACGTGCCGCTTCACCCTCGCGCAGACCAACCGGGCGGTGAGCTGCCCGATGAAGGACGGGCTCACGGTGTCGCTGGGGGACGGCGACGACAGCTTCACGTTGCTCGGCGACGGCCTGGCGGCCGGCGTGTCGTGCGGGCCCGGCAACGACGTGGTGGTGGGCGACGTGGCCACGGCCGGCGACTGCGAGACGGTGCTGCCCGGCTGACCCGACTGGAACTCGACTGGCCGGCCAGCTAGGGTCGGCTCTCGTGTCTGAGCAGAAGGTCACCTTCTGCCGCATCTGTGAGGCCCACTGCGGGATGCTCGCCACGGTCGAGGACGGCCGGGTCACCAAACTGCGTCCCGATCCCGACCACCCGCTGTCCAAGGGCTACGCATGCCCCAAGGGCATCGCGATGACCGAGGTGCAGAACGACCCCGACCGCGTGCTGCAGCCGCTGCGCAGGCGTCCCGACGGCGAGTTCGAGCCGGTCTCCTGGGAGCAGGCGATGGCCGACATCACGACGCGCCTGAAGCGCATCCACGACGAGCGAGGCGCGGAGGGCATCGCCTGGTACATGGGCAACCCCGGCGCCTTCTCCTACTCGCACACGCTGTGGGTGAAGGGATTTCTCGACGCCATCGGCTCGCCGCACTACTACACGGCCGGCTCGCAGGACGTGAACAACCGCTTCGCCGCCAGCGCGCTGCTCTACGGCACCCCGCTCGTGGTGCCGATCCCCGACCTCGCCCGCACCCGCTTCCTGTTCATGCTGGGGGCCAACCCGCTGGTGTCCCACGGCTCGGTGCTCACGGCGCCGCGCGTTCGCGATCAGCTGCACGAGGTGGTGGACCGGGGCGGCCGCGTGGTGGTCGTGGACCCGCGCCGCACCGAGACGGCGCGCCAGTTCGAGCATGTGCCGATCGTGCCCGACACCGACGCCTGGCTGCTGCTGGCCATGCTGCACACGATCTTCGGCGAGGCGCTCGCCGACCGCGGCTTCCTGGACGAGCACGCCGATGGTGCCGGCGCGCTCGAGCTGCTGGCCCGCCCGCACGGGCCGGAGCAGGCGGAGTCGCGCACGGGCATCGCGGCGGACCACATCCGCGGCCTCGCGCGTGACTTCGCCGCTGCGGACGGCGCGGCCGCGTACGGGCGCACGGGGTCGTGCCTCGGCCGCTTCGGCACGCTGGTGTCCTTCCTGCTCGACGCGCTCAACGCCGTCACCGGCAACCTCGACCGCCCCGGCGGCGCCGTGTTCGGCCGCCCGCCCGTCGCGCTCGACGACCTCGGCGAGCGCTTCGGCCTGGCCACCTACGGCAAGGTGCGCTCGCGCTTCGGCGGCTTCCCGGACGTGCTGGGCAACCTGCCTGCGTCGCTGCTGCCACGCGAGATCGAGACGCCGGGGGTGCGCCAGATCCGTGCGCTGTTCGTCTCCGCCGGCAACCCGGTCCTGTCGGTGCCCGACGGCGATGCGCTGGAGCGCGCGATGGAGGGGCTCGAGCTGTGCGTGTCGCTCGACTTCTACGTGAACGAGACCAACCGCCACGCCGACTACGTGCTGCCCGCCGCCACCTGGCTCGAGCGCGACGACGTCCCGCTCGCCTTCCTCGGCTTCTACACCACGCCGTTCATCCAGCAGACCGACGCCGTGGTGCCCCCCGCGGGCGAGGCACGCGAGGAGTGGGAGGTCATCGACGAGCTCGCGCGCGCCCTCGGGGTGGTCGCGTCGAGCATCGCGCCGCTGCGGCTGCTCGGCCGGCTCGGGATCCGCTTCTCGCCCCAGCGCCTGCTCGACCTGCTGCTGCGCACCGGCCCGGGTCGTCTCAGCATGAACACGCTCCGCCGCCATCCCCACGGGCTCGTGCTGGACGAGCACATCGCCACGGGCGTGCTGGAGCGCAAGGTGCGCCACCGCGGCAGCCGCCTGGCGCTGGCGCCGCCGGAGATCGCGGCGGAGGTGGAGCGGCTCGCGGGGGCCAACGGGCACGACCCGTCCTACCCGCTGCGGCTCATCGGCCTGCGGGAGCTGCGCAGCCACAACTCCTGGATGCACAACGCCCCACTGCTCATGCGCGGCGGCCGCTCGCACGCCCTGCGCGTGAATCCCGGCGACGCCGCGGAGCACGGCCTGGAGGACGGGGGAGAGGCGCGCATCAGCTCCAAGTCCGGCGCCGTGGTGGTGCCGGTGAAGGTGACCGACGAGATGATCGCCGGCACCGTGGCGCTGCCGCACGGCTGGGGTCACCGGGGCGGCTGGCGGCTCGCCAACCGTCATGCCGGCGTGAACGTGAACCTGCTCGCGAGCGCCGAGCCCGAGGACCTCGAGCCGCTCGCCGGGATGGCCTTCCTCAACGGGATCCCGGTGCGCGTCGAGCCCGTGGCGCCCGGTCCCGCCGCGGCGGTCGAGGCGGACGCGGTGCAGACACCCTCCGCCGTCTAGCGCTCGGCCGGCGCGCTCACCCTCACCACCGTGCCGTTGTCACCGGTGGCGATCTGCAGCGCGCCCCCGACCGCCTCCGCGCGCTCGCGCATGCCCGCGAGTCCGAGGTGGCCCGCGCGGGGGCGCCAGAACGCCTCGGCGTCCCGGAAGCCGCTGCCGTCGTCTGCCACGGTGAGCTCCACCCGGCCGTCCTGGCGCCGCAGCCGGAGGTCGATCTTGGTGGCGCCGGCGTGCCTGCCCGCGTTGGCCACGGCCTCGGACGCGATTCGGAACAGCGCGCCCTCCACGTCGGAGTGCAGCTCCACGCGCTCGCACTGCATCGAGATGGGGACCCCGTAGCGGCGGTTCCAGATCGGCACCGACTCCTCGACAGCGGCTTCGAAGGACAGCTCCCGGAACGCGTCGGGCCCGAGGCCCACGATCTCCTCGCGCAGGGTGTGCACGTTGCGCGATGCGAGCCCGGAGGCCTGCCCGAGCAGCTCGGTGGCCCGCTCGTGGTCGCCGCGCTCGCCGGCCTTGCGGGCGGCCGCGAGCATCATCTCCAGGCTCACCAGCTCCTGCACCGGGCCGTCGTGGATGGCCTCCGCGAGGTGGCGGCGCAGCGCGTCCTCCGCCTCGATCGTGCGCCGGGTGAGCTCGCGCGCCTCGATGCGCCCGGCCGACTCGGCGGTCCGCAGCCCCCCGATCACAGCGGCTGTGGCCACGGCCGAGACGCAGAACAGCACCTCGTAGTAGGTGATGAGCTCGGTCTCGATCGGGTCCTCGATGATCGACCCCGCGATGACGAGCGAGATCGTGCCGGCCAAGGCGATCGCCGAGCCCACCCGCTCGCCCTGGAAGTGCGCGTGGGCGGCGACGAAGAACAGGCCGAGGAAGCGCACGGCGCTGTAGGTCTCGGGCACGACCGACTCGATCGCCACGAGCACGAGGAAGTCGCCGTAGGCCACGAGCGGGTGCAGCGCCGCGTTGGGCCGGCGCCGCGCGAGCAGGAGCAGCAGCAGCGCCCACGGCAGGGCCACGACCAGCAGCACGCCGATGAGGCGGCCGCCGAGGGGGAAGCCCACGACCAGCCGGCTCAATGCTGCCGCCATGACCACGAGGACGCGGATCACCGCGAACCAGACGATCGGCGCCGTGGAGTCGAGCGGCAGCCGCTGGAGTCCCGGCAGGCGGGCAGGTATCAACCGCGTCGCCACAACAGGAGCGCCGCAACCCCGGCGCCGAAGGTGTCGATGGCAACGTCGATCGGGCTGCCGCTGCGGCCCGAGACGAACGTCTGGTGGAACTCGTCGCTGGCGCCGTAGGCCACGGCGATGGCGAGGGCGGCGAGGATGGCGGGGCGCTTGCTCAGCAGCTGCGCGAGCGCCCGCCACCAGAGGAAGGTGAGCAGCGCGTACTCGGCCGCGTGGATGATCTTGCGCCCGATCAGGTCGATGGTGCCGAGGCCCGAGGAGAGGTCGGGCTGGGCGGAGAAGTAGAAGATCACGGCCATCAGGAGGAGCGGCGGCGCCCAGGGGTCCAGGCGCCTGAGGGCCTTGGCTGCGCGGCTCCGTTGCCTCACGGTGCTGCTCACGCCAAATAGACTCGCACGCCGTGCTCACGATCACGAGCAAGTCGCCCTACGCGCTGCGCGCGCTCACCGAGCTGGCCCGGACCGGCGGAGCCGCACCGGTCCCGATCGGCGAGCTCGCCCGCCGCCGCGACATCCCCGTCCAGTTCCTCGAGGGGTTGTTTGCGACACTGCGCCGCGCCGGCGTGCTGCAGAGCCAGCGCGGGGTGAAGGGCGGCTACTCCTTCGCCCGCCCGCCCGCCGAGGTCACGGTGCTGGAGATCGTGGAGCTGCTGGAGGGCGAGCTGGGCGCCGAAGCCTCCTCCGCGGGGCCCGTGTGGGGCGAGGCTGTCGAGGCGGTTCGGGGTGTGCTGGGCGGCGTGACGATCGCCGATATCGCGCAGCGCGAGGCCAGGGAGGCCGGCGCGCAGATGTACTACATCTAACGCGCGCCGCTAAACGCCTGCAAATTGGCGGTGTTGCGGGCGGCGTGGCCATGTGCTGGCCACGGATTGCTCGGGGGCGCGCCGCACGGGCGTTGTGGTGTTCCGCGGAACCGTCCCGCGATCCGTCCCCGCGCGGGACGGATCGGGGCGCAGGGGCGGAGACAGATGTCAGAGGGCTTCAGTCGGTATGGGGCGAAGTCCAGTTCAACCGGTGACGGGGGATGGAGGAGCTGCTGGGGGCTGGGGAAGGGGGAGCCGACCGAAAGCTGCCGGAAGGAGAGAGAAAGAGCGCCATGTGAGGCATGGGCGATTTCGGTCGGCTGTTGACGGCGGCGGAGGTGGGGCAGCGGCTGGGATACAGCGAGCGGTACGTGTGGAAGCTGGGGCGGGAGGGCGTGCTGCCGCGGGTGAAGGTGGCAGGGCGGAAGTACGTCAGGTTCAGCGAGGCGGACGTGGAGCGGTTCGTCGAGCTCGGCCGGCAGACGACCGCTCGCGGCCGGCAGCGCTCATCGCCGCCGCTGCCACGCCGATACTGAGCGGCCGACGAGGCGGGCGCTGATGCGCGGCTCGCTACGGATCCGTCACCAGGCGAGCTGTCCAGCCTCGGCCTCAGGCCGGACGAAGGACCCGCGCGCGTGCCGCTGCTCGCCGTCGGTGCAGGGCCGCGTGGCCGGTGTGGCGCGCACGCTCGGCCACCTGCAACGCGGCTGGCTCGCGGCCGACCTCATCGCCTTCGAGCACCGCCTCGCCGACCTGCGCGGCCTCGTACTGGAGGGCCGCCCGCCACCGCCCGCGCGCGTGATCATGCTGGCGGAGTTCGCGGGGCCGTGGTTCGAGCGGATCGCGGCGCAGGTGGAGATGGGGCGGATGTCGCCGCCCACCTACAACAAGTACGAGGGCGAGTGGCGGCTCTACATCGGGCCGGCGTTCGGGCGCCTGCCGCTGGCGGCGATCGACCAGGCGCAGATCGTGCGGTCATGCGGCCCGGCCTGGCCAAGGGCCTGAGCGAGTCGACGGTCAAGGGCAAGCTGATCCTGCTGAGCGGGATGCTCACCGACGCGGTGGCCGACGGCCACATCGCGAGCAACCCGCTGCGAACGCCGCGGCGAGCACGGCACCGCGGGGGCGGGCGCCAGGTGGTCTTCGACCTCCAGCCCGAACGCAAGCCGCCCAAGTACCTCGAGCCGGTGGAGGCGCGAGCGCTGCTGGCGGCGACGCCGGCGTCGTTCCGCGACATGGTGCTCTGCGCGCTGACCACCGGCTTCCGTCGCAGCGAGCTGCTGGGCCTGCAGTGGGAGTGGATCGACTTCGGCACCCGGACCATCGACCTCCGCGGCCAGATCTTCTGGCGGCTCACGGGGGAGGGGAACCGGCGAGAGCCCACGATCCGAGGCTGTAAGTACGCCTCCGAGCGTGAGTTGCCGCTGTGGGACGGCTTGGCGGAGCTGCTGGGCCCGCGCCGCCAGGCAACGGGATGGGTGTTCCTCAACCCGGAGACCGGCGGGCCATGGAAGGTCACGCGCCCCTCGGACGTGTTCCTGTCGGCCGCGTACGGGGCGGCCGGGCTGCGCCGCCCCGTACGCATGTGGCACCAGCTCCGCCCCGGACGCATGTGGCACCAGCTCCGCCACACCTATGCGTCGGTGCTGGCGGCGGGCGGCGTGCGCCGCCACGAGGTCGAGCAGCTGCTCGGCCACAAGAGCCAGGGCACGACCGGCCTCTACACGCACCTGTTCCGCGACAGCTACGAGACGGTGCACGACGTGCTCGACGCGGTGTACGGCGGGCGAGCGCGACGACGTCGCACCGGCTGCCCGCTCCCACGGGCCCGCCGACGCGCGTGTCCACGACGGGCCGGTTCTGAGCGATGCCGCCGTTCCCGTCGATCAAGGCACGCCGTCTGCTGGCGATCCTCATGCGCGAGCCGATCTACTCTGAGCCGCAGCCCATGGAGCCGATCCGAGTCATCCATCACCACGAAGACGGCAAGTGGTGGTCCGAATCCCCGGACGTCGACGGCTGGTACGCCGCCGGCGACACCCTCGACGAGGTCCGCGCCCTCGCCGAAAAAGGAATCCCGTGGGCCCTGGAGCGGGACGACGTCCGGCTCGAGCACTTCGTACCGACACCGGCGTAGCGACTCGTCGACCGCCGCTGGTGTTCCCCGCTTGGCGATGGCGAACCTAGCCGCGGGAAGGTGCGCGTAAGTAGTCCTGGGCGATCGCGAACCTAGCTCGGTGCCGGCCAAATCGGTCGGTCCGGAGGCGACTTGCTATGTCTGCGATCCCAGGACCGCTCGGCCCATCCGGGCTAAGCGGTAGAACAAGCGGCGAGCACCGCCGCGTGCGCCCGACGATAGATTCGGCTGATGGCGACCTACTGGACAAACGAATCGGTTCTGGCCTTTGCGGGCGACCGCGACCCGGTCGACGCGGTCGAGGAGGCCGCCCGAGAGGTC
Source organism: Thermoleophilaceae bacterium (assembly GCA_040901445.1). Lineage (GTDB taxonomy): Bacteria > Actinomycetota > Thermoleophilia > Solirubrobacterales > Thermoleophilaceae > JBBDYQ01. The sequence continues at coordinate 468,810 of JBBDYQ010000025.1, forward strand.
GTCTTCGAAGCGGTGGAGAACGGCTGGGAGGGACCCCCCTTCGACCCGTTCGAGCTCGCCCGCCTCCTCGGCCTTGAGGTTGTCCCGAAGGACGAGTTCCGCGATGCCAGAACGGTTCCTGTCGGAGGCGGCGAGGTGGCGATTGAGTACAACCCGACCCGACCGCGGCACCGGCTGCGCTTCTCGATCGCGCACGAGATCGCGCACACGCTCTTTCCGGACGTCGCGAAGATCGCGCGCTATCGCGCCAACCCGGCTGGCGGTCCGCCCGATGGGTGGCAGCTCGAGCTCCTTTGCAACGTCGCCGCGGCCGAGTTCCTGATGCCGACAGACACGCTTCCGATGTTGCGCGAGGGCCCTCTCGAGATCGAGGAGCTGATGGACCTCCGGGCTGGCTTCGGCGTCTCTACTGAGGTACTGCTGCGCCGTGCGACGAAGCTCGCGAGCTATCCCGTCGCGATGTTCGCCGCCTCGCGCACTGAGCCGAGCGCAGCCCGCTCCCCGTTCCGGATCGACTACACCGTGCCCTCGCGTGCGTGGGCGCCATCGCTCGAGCGTGGGCGCCACCGCCCGGCTGACTCGGTGCTCTCCGAGTGCACCGCCGTCGGCTTCACGGCCAAGCGCCAGGAGGACTGGTCTGACGAACTCCGCGGCCTTGCCGTCCAAGCGGTGGGGACACCGCCGTTCCCCGGACAGCGCTTCCCGCGGGTACTCGGTCTGCTGCATCCGCGTGGGGTGCGGCGGGTCGCGGATGTTGAGCTCGTCCTGGTGCACGGCGATGCCACGGCACCGCGGGGCGCCGGCCCCTTAATGATCGTGCATCTCGTGAACGACAGGACCCCAAACTGGGGGGGCGCCTTCGCGCGCGCCCTCCGCGAGCGTCATCCTGCGGCGCAGGAGGATTTTCGAGCCTGGGTGAACGAGGACCGGACCCGGCTGCGGCTCGGCGCCGCCTTCGTGAGTGAGGTCGATGACGACCTGTACGTCGCGACGATTGTCGGCCAGCACGGTTACGGACGCTCGGCGCGTCCCCGGATCCGCTACGCCGCGGTGCGGCAGGCTCTCGGGACCGTGGCGCGCTTCGCGAGCGACAGCGCCGTGAGCGTGCACATGCCGCGCATCGGCGCCGGACAGGCGGGCGGGCGCTGGCCACTTATCCGCGAGATCGTCGAGGAAACACTCACCCGCCGCGGCCTCCCTGTGACGGTCTACGTCCCGCCCGGCCAGCCGATCCGTGAGGAGTCTCAGCCTCGCGAAGAACTGACGCTCGACGTCTGAGGCGCCATGGCCCGCGTCGTCGTCGTGCTCTCCGGTCCCGTATCTGCCGGGAAGACGACACTTGCGAGCCGGCTCCAGGGCCGTTTCGGGGCGATCCATCTCAAGACGAGCACCCTGCTCGAGGAGCTCGCCGAAGGCCGGATCCCTCTCGAGCGCGGTGCGATGCAGCGCTTCGGCGCCAGGCTCGACACGCAGACCGGCGGCAAGTGGGTCGCCGAGGACCTCGTGCCCCGTATCACCGAGCTGCCCGAGGAAGCGGTGGTTGTCATCGACGCGGCGCGGATCGCCGGGCAAATCGACGCCCTCCGAGCCGGGTTGCCCCGGCAGGTCGTGCACGTACACCTCACCGCCCCGCGGGAGGTGCTGGAGCGCCGATACGCCAAGCGGCCGAAGACGCGTTTCAAAGAGCGGGCGACCTACGGGGAGGTGCTCGCCAACCCGACCGAGCGGCGGGTGCCCAAGCTGAAGCACGACGCCGACGTCGTCATCGACACGGGCAAGAGCACCCGCAAGGACGTCGAGGTCCGCGCCGCGAGCTACCTCGGCCTCAACGCCCGCGACCCGGGAGCGGTCGTCGACGTGATCGTCGGCGGCCAGTACGGAAGCGAGGGCAAGGGCAACATCGCTTACGCGATCGGCTCCGAGTACGACCTGCTTTGTCGCGTCGGCGGGCCGAACGCTGGCCACAAGGTCCCACTCGACAAGCCCCTCACCCACCGGCTGCTGCCCTCGGCCACCCTGACCAGCGAAGCGCCGATCCTGATAGGCCCCGGCGCGGTCCTCAACGTCGGCGTGCTGTTCGACGAGCTTGAGAAGTCAGGCGTCGAGGACGGGCGGCTCCACATCGATCCGCAGGCGATGATCATCGCGGACGAGGACATCGACGACGAGGCGGAGCTAATCAAGGAGATCGGCTCGACGGGCCAGGGCGTCGGTGCCGCGACGGCGCGCCGGATCACCGGCCGGCGTAACGGGACTCAGCTTGCGCGCGACATCGACCTGCTGAAGCCCTTCATCGCTCCCGCCCACGAGCTCCTCGCTGACGCATATGCCAAGGGCGCCAGCGTTCTACTCGAGGGTACCCAGGGTACTGCGCTCAGCCTGTACCACGGCAGCTACCCGCACGTCACCTCCCGCGACACGACCGCAGCTGGCTGCCTCGCGGAGATGGGGATTTCCCCGTCACGTGTCCGGCGCGTGATTATGGTGTGCCGCACCTACCCGATCCGTGTCCAGAGCCCTACCGCGAGAGGCAAGACCTCCGGCCCGATGTCGCAGACCACAAACTGGAAGGAGATCGCGCGCCGCTCGCGCATACCGCTTGCTGAGCTCCGGCGTGTCGAGAAGGGCTCCGTTTCGAAGAAACAGCGGCGCGTCGGTGAGTTCGACTGGGAGCTCCTCCGCCGCGCTGCCGAGATCAACGGCGCGACCGACATTGCCCTCACATTCGTCGACTACCTTGACATCGACAACCGGAAAGCCCGCCGCTTCGACCAGCTCCAGCCCGACACGATTCGCTTTATCGAGGAAGTCGAGCGCGTGGCCGGGGCGCCTGTGTCACTGATCTCTACTCGCTTCCACGTCCGCAGCGTCATTGACCGGCGTGCCTGGTAGCCCGGCATGGATCCCGCCGAGATCGTCCGCCACTACCCCCGGCTCTATCACATGGCCGAGCTCGGCTCATGGGCGAGCGTCAAGCGCCACGGTTTGCTCTCCACGCGCGCGCTCATCGATCTCTTCGAGGTGAAGGAGCCGCTGCGATCCCAGATCCTGCGCCAGCGCCGACCCGAGTGCCTTGAACTCCGCCATCCCGAGCATGGCGCTGCCGTCGTTCGTGATCAGATCCCCTTGCGTGAGGGCCCGCTGAGGGGCTGCCTCACCGATATGACCCTCGAGCAATGGCTCGACGCGCTCAACTCGCGTGTCTTCTTCTGGATGGATGAGCCCCACCTCGAGATCCTGCTCGGCGCCGGCGCGTATCGCGACAAGGCCCATGACGTGCTCCACGTCGATACTGCCGCCCTGCTTGAGCGCCACGCCCCACGTGTGACGCTGTCTCCGATCAACTCCGGTAGCACGATTTACAACCCGCGGCCGCGCGGCTCCACTACCTTCCTGCCGATTGCCGACTTCCCGTTCGACGAACGCCGCCGCGCGCGCGGCAAGGACGCCATCATCGAGCTCGCCGTCGATCACAGCGTCCCCAACATCGTCGATCTCCTCGTTCGTGTCGAGCGCAGGCGCGCCGGTGGGACGATCGAGGAGGTCATCTGGGAGCGCCCCTGATCATCTCGCTCGAGGGTCTCCCCGGCTCCGGAAAGACCACCACCGCGCAGCTCGTCGCCGAGCTCGAGGGCATCACATACGTACACGAGCGCTCAAAGGACGTCCCCTTCCTCGACGCTTTCTACTCTGACGTCGAGCGGTACAAGCTCGAGACGGAACTCGCCTTCGTCCTTATCCATTACCACCAGTACCGTGACCTGGCAGAACCCGCCGTGCTCGACTACTCGCCTGTCAAGGACCTCGTCTTTGCCGACCTCAATCTCGACGGGTCCGACTACGAGCTCTTCCACGCCGTTTACGCGCGCACGTCGGGGTCTCTTCCGCGTCCCGCTCGCGTCGTGTACCTCGACCTCGAGGAGGATCATCTTCTTGAGCGGATCGCGGCACGCGGACGCGAGTACGAGCGAGACTTCCACCGTCGCTACCTTGCGCGCCTTCGCAATGCCTACGAAGAACGCTTGGGAGAGCTCGGTGAAACCGTCATGCGCGTGCCCGTCGTGCCCTCGGAGTCTCCGGACGACGTCGCTGCAACGGTCCACGCGGCCCTTTGTGAGTTCGCTGACACCGGTCAGGGCGGCGGCGACCGGCCCGACAATCCGACGTAGCGCGCGCTCGCTAGCACGAACCTGCGATGTATGGCTTCGCGAACCCCTGCGGCCCAGAACCGTCTCGCCCGTGGGCTAACTTGGGTTCGTGCCTGATACGCCGAACCCCAATGACCCGATTCGACGGGTGATGCTGAGGTACTTCTACGATCGAAATGCATCTGCGACCAGCAAGTACGGGAAGAAGGGTTCGGCAGTCAAAATCAGCGACGTCAAGCGGGAGCTGAAGGCCAGCGACTCCTTGAGCCAGCAGGAGGTGGTCTCGAACCTCAACTACCTGCTTGACCGGAAGTGGGTCAAGGAGCTCAAGATCGAAAAGGAGGTCCGACCCAGGGGCGGTTCCACAACGGTCCCCTCCGTCACCTCCTACTACGAGATCACTGCAAGAGGCATCGACCGAATTGAAGGGGGCTCCGAGTTCGAGCCCACGGAGCGATACGGGGCGATCAACATCCAGGCGACTGGTGCCAATGTCATCACGCTAGGTGACGGGAACATTGTCAATGCCGAGTTCAACGATCTCCGGATGGAGCTCGACGAACTCAAGCGCCAGATCGTCGAGAGCGAGCAGATTTCGGAAGGCGACAAGCTGAACGCCGCTGTCGACATCGAGACGATCAAGGACCAGCTCGCCAAGCCGAGCCCGGACCCGGTGGTAGTCCGTACGCTGTGGTCCCGTGTGGAGAGGGCGGCGGCGGTGGCTGGCCTAGCCGAGTTCGCGGCCACGGTCGGACACCTCATCGCGCCCCTCGTTGGGTAGTGTCCTGTTCGGCGGCGCTTCGCGGGGGCGAAGGACGGGCAGGGGATCCTCAGGCGCCAAGGTTCAGTGCTATCGCTTCGCGCAAAGCGCCAGTGCCAGGTCCGCGGTCGCGCCGAATGCGCTGAGTCATGGATGGCGTAAGCACACGCACCGGCGACTGGGTTCATCGGAATCAACTCATAGTCTGCAGAGCGTGCGATGTCGTCACCACCGAACATGCCTGGGCCGGCGCAAGACGGTTAACGACCTCTCGTCGACTGGCGGTCGGTGCGCTCCATCCGCTGATCCGTCCGGCCCGGGCCACCTGGCCGACGCTAGCTAGAGGGGAAGGAGGAGACAGTGTTACGTTTCAGATCAGATGCTTCTGAGGCAGCTCGACGTCATCGGGGCAGGCGCCCACGGCGACCATAGGCGGTCGACACTTGCCGAGAACACCATTTCGCGTAGCGCTGTTTTTCAGCTCGTACGCCCCGCTGTTTGGCCTGCTCGCGTATACGAATCGCGGGTGCGCCGCGGCGTGGAAGACGCTCAGCGCTGTGGCCGTGATCTCGAGCCTTGGCCTCCTGGTGGTCATGTTGGCGAACCTTCGCGAACAAGGACCGCGACTTGAGGTGAAGCACTCCCGGCCGCAGGATGGAGACGTGCTCGCCTATATCGCGACCTACCTGATCCCCTTCTTCGGCGTCGACCTCGCCGTCACGAACGACGCGGTGCTGTTCGTAGGCTTCTTGGCCGTGATCATGGTCATTTACATCAACTCGAACATGTTGCTCGTCAATCCGCTGCTGACCATCGTCGGATACCACACGTTCGAGATCACAGATGCCGATGGGCACGCGTATTCGTTGATCACGCGCCGGCAGGGCTTCGAGCCGGGCGAAACGATCAGGCCCGCGCAAGTCACTCGCTATCTCAGGTTGGAGGTGCGGAATGACCGCAAAGACCGCGCTTGAGGAACTGCGCGATTTTTTCGAGGATGAGCCAGATCTCGAGGCAGCCACGGTTGCGCGCGGTAAAGGTGGCTCGGCCGTCCCTGAAGTGCGCGTCCTCAACCTCGCAGGAGACGCCCAGGAATTCTTCCGGGCAGTGGTCAAGTCGGCCGTCGTCGACAAGATCGGGCGCTGGTCATTGAAGAAGCTTGATCCGCTTTACAAGCCCGACCCAGACGAGGTGGAGTGGGAACGCACGGCGGACATCGAGGCGGTCGAACTCGCGGTCGACCGCTATAGGAACCTCTCGCCATTGGCTCAGTTCGACGCCGGAGACGATGCCTACAAGAAGCGCCTGCTGTATTGGGTCGTCGTCCTGTCGCACACGGACGGCCGCCAAGCCTTCTTCTTTCGGTCGTTCACCGCGTCCGCGGAACTTGAGCGTAAGCGTGGCGCAGCGCTCGTCGCCCGGGAGGGAACGTTCCGACGCGTCGAGGAGCGCATTTTCCTCTTCGAGGACACGATCGACTGTTTCGTCTTCGACGATTTCCTATACGTCGTGCGTAAGCGCGACTACCGCCGCATCTTCGATCAGCTGGATCAGATCAGGCGGCGAGCCAAGCGGGCGGCACGCGCGCTACACCGCCAGGTGCCGATCGCGAATGTCGACGAGTTTGCCGACGCGTGCTCGACTGACTCGCGCATGGCCGACAAAGTTCTCGCCGTCCAGAACCGCGACTACTTCAATACGCTCAGCTACGACCGGCTGAAGAAGGTGATCGAGGAGTTCTCGCTCCAGATTCCTACGGAAAAGCGTAATGGCAAAGTGCATCTCGTCTTTCGCACAGAGCCAAATCAGCGCTTTCGGATCCTCAAGCTGGTCGACGACGACTATCTCCGATCGTCGTGGACGGATCACCGTTACGAGGTCAACTCGAAGACGGATCCGCCAGGCTAGCCCGCTGATGCGTATCCGGTTCCGTCAGGTACGCGCCCTACGGTGCGCCTGTGGCTCGACCAGGCTTCCCGCGCACGATCATGGAGTTCCAGGACCGCTTCGGCACTGACGCCGCATGCCTCGACTACCTCGCGGCGTCGCGCTGGCCAGAGGGTTTCATCTGCCCCCGTTGCGGCGGGCGTCGCGCCTGGGTACTCGAGCGCCGGCACCTCTGGGAGTGCTCGGCCTGCGCTCTGCAAACCTCTGTCACGGCCGGGACGGTGATGCACCGAACGCGAACCCCGCTGCGCACTTGGTTCTGGGCCGCCTATCTGGTCGCCACCCATCACCCCGGGATCTCGGCCAAGCAGCTGCAGCGACAACTCGGGCTCTCGCGCTATGAGACGGCGTGGCTGATCTTGCAGAAGCTGCGCCGCGCGATGGTGGCTCCCGAGCGCGAGCCCTTGAAGGGCGAGGTAGAGATCGACGACTTCTGGCTCGGCGGGCACGAGGAGGGCCTCAAAGGAAGCCGCCAGCGCGGCAAGAAGGCGCTCGTAGGCGCCGCGGTCGAGGTTCGCGGGCATGGATCGGGGCGATTGCGCCTGCAGGTGCTCGCCAGCTCGCGGGCGAGGACGCTGGAGGCGTTCACGACGACGACGACGGCCCCGGGGGCGATCGTTCACACCGACGGGCTCAACTCCTACGCGGGACTGGCCAAGCTCGGCTACGGGCACCGCCCGCGCAAACAGACCGGTGCCACGCCCGAGGAGCAACTGCTACCGCGGGTGCATCGAGCGATCTCCAACCTGAAGGCCTGGATGCACGGCACCCATCGCGGCGTCTCAAATGAGTACCTGCCCGTCTACCTCGATGAGTTCGTCTTCCGCCACAACCGGCGAGGCACGCCGATGGCCGCCTTTCAAACCCTCCTCGGGCTCGGCGCAGTCCACGATCCGACGACCTACGACGAGATCACGGCGCTCAGGCATGCAGCCTGAGTCAACCGGATACGCATCAGCCCGCTAGAGCGCCGAGTGTTTGGGCTGCCGGTTCCGCACGGAAGCAAGAACACCGGGCTCGAATCCGCGGCCGCAAGCCTTAGCCACGTCTCGGCCACGAAATGCCCGCTCAGCACGGATCACAACGAACCACACGAAACCCGCACCGCGCGAGAAGTGCCCGATTTCCAGCCACTTCCCGTGATACGTTGACCCCGATGCTGGTCGGCCATGACCCCAAAGTGCCGGTACTACCTCCAACGTGCGCCGCTAAACGCCTGCAACCAGCGGTCTAGCAACAACGCCGGCTCAGCACGGATCACGATGCACGCGGGTTGCCCTCGCTCTGCTTCATACATCCGGACGCGAACGTACGATCGGTTGGGGTCGGTTCTCCCTGTTGGGCCGATCGGCCATGAGATACGAAAGGTGCCCGTGATGAACTTCATCCACATTCCCCTCGGCCACCAGAAGCGCGGCGCGACCGTTGAAGTCGTTCTGAAGGGGAACGCCGCGAATGTGCGACTGCTCGACAGCTCGAATTTCTCGAGCTACCGCAACGGAAGGCGACATCGCTATTACGGAGGGCTCGTCAGGAGGTCGCCTTACCGCGTCACGATCCCACGGAGCGGGACCTGGCACGTCGCCGTTGACATGTAAGGGCTCAGAGGGCAGATCCAGGCTGGTGCGCGGGTGCTACCCGGACCGCTACCGCCAGCGCGCTCAGCATCACCAGGGCTGATTGAGATCGCGGATAACATCGCGGAGTACTCTGGCGATTCCGCCGACGACATGAAGCAGTACGACGTTTTCATTTCTCACGCGACAGAGGACAAGGACGCGATCGTTAGGCCGCTGGCCATCGCGCTCGCCGAGCGTGGGCTTGATGTCTGGTATGACGAGTTCGAGCTGCGCATTGGTGACAGCCTCCGGCGAAAGATTGACCGGGGCATCGCCAACGCCCGGTTCGGCGTCGTCGTTCTCTCACGGGCGTTTTTCGCGAAGAATTGGCCCCAGTACGAACTCGACGGGCTCGTGACCCGCGAGATTCATGGCGGCAACCAGATCATCCTTCCGCTTTGGCATGGGCTCTCGAAGGATGAGCTGCTCCGACACAGTCCATCCCTCGCCGATAAGGTCGCGCTGCGGACCTCCGACCTGTCTGTAGACCAGATCGCGGACGAGGTCGCTGCGGTGATCTTGGGGGACGAGGCAAAGGCCGCCTAGCTCGCCGGGCGTTTCCAGCCGTGGTCCCCGCTCTATCCGCGCGGTCGTGGCGGTACCGGCCCCCGCTGCCCACCCTCTCAGCTGGGGTCGTTTGAACCGCCGCCTCGGCCGCCAAACGCACTCTCCCAAGGAGCAGGCCAGAAGTCCAGACCGCCTTGACGTTCATCCGTCGCGCGAAGCGACACTGCTGCGTTGGCCGCGCGACGAAGCGTCGGTCCAGCGGATTGGGATGGTGGTGCAGGCATAGTCGCTCGCCCGTCCTCGACGCTGTTGCAGCCGCGCGGGCGAACGATCCATCGGCAGCACTTCCGCGTGCGACGATGAGGCTGAAATGCCGCCTTCATCTGAACTGACGCCGTCGCAGCGTCTCCTGCTTCAGATGGCGTCGCCCCGCGCCGCGAACTTCGTCCAATGGTGGGAGGGGCGGCAGCGGCTGAAGCAGGAAAGGTACTTGTCGTTCGTCGAGATCGCGGAAGCTGAGGATGTAGGAAGCCTCGATGCGCTGCTAGACCGCGCCCGGGACGATGATGAGCTCAGCGACTTCGTCGAGGCGGTGATTGAGCATGTCGTGAAGGAGTCGTCCCGAGCGAAGGTGGCGGCGTTCGGCCGCCTGTTGCGGCTCATGACGGACACGGGCGATGACACGCAAGTCGATGAGGCATGGTTGCTTCTGCGCGCAGTCGCTGAGCTTGATCCGCCGCACTTGAGGGTTCTTCGGCGTCTCAGAGAGGAAGGCAACCGCTATCACGGGGTGAACGACTACGCCCTGGCCGGGATGTTCGAGCGCGGAACCGTTGTGCTCTACCCGCTGCTGAAGACGCTCGAACGCCACGGCCTAGCCGGCCCCCTTCGCCCAGCTCCAGCGGGTGACCCGGACAGTCCCATCGAGTGGGCCATATGGGACTTCGGCCTCTTGTTCCTCGATCGACTCTTTCCGCCTGGATCACAGCGCAGGACCAGCTGACCCGCCCTGGGCCTCGCATCGCGCGTTTCGCCTGTCCGGCTGCTGCTTGCCGCGCAGACGGCCACCGCCGGTCGCCCAAAGAGACCGCCGCGCAAGGAAGGCGGCTCGCTGCCTGCCAGCTGTCCGCCAGCCATGGAGGCATCTCAGCAACCGGCGGTGCCAGGTGAAAATGCGCCCATTCGGATGCGGAAGCACGGGCCGCCTCGCGAGCTGCCGGGCAATTGCAAAGCGACAGACAGCAACCTGTCGACGGGGACGCTCGCTCTCTTCTTCTCCCTGATCCGCGCCGACGATGGGGCGACCGCTTCGCGAGAACCCCGTCGCATAGCGAATCATCTCGACGGAACGCCTCTCATATCCTGAGCAGCGCCCGTGACTGGGCGCAGGAGAAGGGCTCGCCCTTGAAGCGCTCGAGTTCCTTGACCGCGTCGTCCACGGATGGAACCTCCGCGAGGAACTTGAGCTCCTCGGGACCCACGGCTAGCAGAGCATGAAGGTGGAGATCTTGCCCTTGAAACCCGCGGTTACCAGCCTGTCCGGAGGCGTCCTTGACACGGAAGAGCACGACAACGTCGCCGACTCTGGCGAACGGCAGCTTGCTTGTCTCCACGTACTCGTTAAAGCGTCGCACCGCGCTACATATCTGAGACCCACCCCTGCAGCTGTCGTCGATAACGACGGCGCGGTAGCGAGGTTCTGCTGGGCGGCCCTTCTGGTCCTCTTCGGTGAGAAACGCGCGAAGGCCTTCGAAGTCGGTCTCGTGGGCAGCGTCGTCCGCCGGGCGGGTTACGAGCGACCGGTCATTCTCACCTTTGCACAAAATCAGGTGTTTCTGACTAACTTTGGCCACCGCGCGGGCCAATAGCGGATTCCCTTCCTTGGGCGCCAGCACACAGTCGAAATGGGGAACCGCGCCTCGCTCGATAAGGATGTTGAGCCAAGAGAGGAAGATCTGCTCGAGTGCCGCCTCATACGGCTCACGCTGATACACCGCCCCCATCATGTCTAAGTAATAGGGTGACCCGCGATACGTGTAGGGCGAGGGGAGCTCGTAGGTCCACCGCTTTAGGCGCCGGAGAAAGCTGATATCAGGGCGGTCGGCTACTTCTTTGCTGAGCTTCCGGGCCTGTCGGCCGAGGGGATCTCCTGCGGCGCGGTAGCGCTCAAGGGCCTCTCGCTCAATGCCTAGCGACTGGAGCAGCAGCCGAGCTCGGGCCACCTCGGCGCGTTTCGTCATCCGCCCAAGGCGAGACTGCTCGCTGACCCACCCTTGATTGACAATCTCGTCTCGCAATTGCGCGAGCGCGTTCAAGACGAGGACCAATAGCGCGACAACGGTGGCCCCCGCGAGGACCACAAGGATAACGTCGGTCACGAGGCGGCTGGCTGGAACTCACGCACCACGGGTCTGGTGTCTCCTTTCGCGGAGCCCTCGATTAGGTCCGTCATCAAGTCGATGTCGCTCTCAAAGACGCGCATTCCCGCTCGCAGTGCAAAGCGACGCAATCGGTCGACACGCTCGGCAGTCTCACGAACTGGCCATACCGGCCTCTCCCGCAACCACCGCACTTCCCTGGCCTTCGTCCTAGAGCCAGATGCCGGCTCCGCGATCAAGTGCCGTCGCTGAGATTTGTCAGAGTCGAGGTATTCCTCACCGACTAGCACTGACGATGTAGCTCCGCTCGCCTCACTCACGATCTCCTCGTACTCAGCGTCGGGGATGTCAGCCAATAGCGGACGCAGAACGAGGGCCGATGGAATTCCTGCAGAGGACAACGCGGTTAGTCCCGCGATTCGAGTCTCGTACGTCGGGGTGCGAGGCTCAATTTCACGAACGCGATGCTTCGTGGTAAGCGACACGCCAACCTTTAGCACTTGGCCACGGCTCGCAAGCTCCTTCGAGAGGCAGGCCAGATCACCAAGAACGTCCGGACGGAGCCGGGCCTTCGTTGAAACGCTGATTGAGGCGCCGAGCCTCGCGACACGCGTCAAGACCCCCACGGCATCCTTCCGTACGAACAAGTCCACATCACACGCCGGGTAAATGACGTCGATATCGGTCAGCAGATCAGGAGAGGCCTCGACCGTGCTCAAGGTAACCCCGCCCTCGTACTGGCTAAAGCGCGCGAAGCAGTAACGGCAGCCGAAGGGACAGGGCTGTGAGTCAATTGTGAGCATCAGGCGCCGCAGCGTCTGATGCGGCAGCTCGTCCATCACGCCACTTCCTCGTCTACAGTCGGCGACTTGCGCGGGGTTTGGCCCGGGCGCACCTTAAAGCGATGCAAACCATCCTTCTTCGCACGGATCGCCGTGAACAGGTCGTCAAGCTTTACACTGGCGAGCCCGGCGGTGAGCGGCCCAGGGTCCACGAGCAGGGCTCTGGCACTGTCAATGTCAGCGACAGTGGCGAAATGCCCAAAGTTGGGCGCATCAGGGTACACGAATGAAGCGTCGAAGCCGACGGCCAGCGCGTCGTAGCGCGCCAATGCCTCCCGTAGGACGTCAGGGAAAGACATCTCGCTGATGAACTCGATCCCAAGAAAATCGTCGATTAGCGGGATGCCAGCCGCCTCGAGGTAGGGATCAAGGGACCCGATCTGCATGACGACTCCAAAGCGGGAGAAGTCCGCCGCGTCCTCGCCCTCAGGTGGCTCGACCACGGGGGGCAGGACCTGGGCGAATCTCTCCCTGGAGTATTCGGGGAAGCCCGTCGCGTGCGCGACCATCGCTAGCGACGCCGCGACGCAGCCGAGATCATCGGCTACCACGAGTTTGTACTTCGAGTGCTCTTCCACCAGTCGGTTCCTGAGCGTAGCGGTGGGATCGACCCACCCCGCAGGCTTGGCAATCTTGCCATCCTCCCGCACCAGCGGCTTGCCGTTTGGCCCCAGCTTCTTCATGTTCGCTTCGTGCACGACCTCAAAGAGCTGCCCGCCGTCCACCCCGAGCTCGACGAGGGTTCCCAAAGCGAAGTAGATCAGGTCGACCATCGCATCGGCCTGTCCGATCAGGTCGCTTGCCGCGAGGAACTCGTCGAGCTCCTCGCGCATCCACGCTTCGCGCGCGCGAGCCCTGGACTCGTTGAGGGCCCCCGGAAGCCTCTCTGTCGGATGGCCAAACGCCTCGTGGAATTCCGCTACGCACCGTTGCGCATCGGTTAAGCCGTGCCCAGGGTTGCCATTCGGCGCTCTGAACCTTGTGTCTCTTTCGGGGGCCTCCGCAGGCGGCGTCATTCGCTCACCGTAGCTCGTGCGTCGGAGCGCATGGTTGCCACGAGTGCGCCCAGGCTGCCGGACCCGAGAAAGCCCCGAACCCCCGGCGTGTGGCATGAGCGCTGTGGGGCTGACAAGGCCGCCAACCAGGCCGGGAGGTGCGTCCCGAGGGCGTCGCGGACCCCGAACAGGGAATCCGCCACCAGGATCGCTGCGGTAGGCGGACGCCGGCCGCTTCCGGTTTGACGGCTGTACGCGGCTGTCGTCACAGACCGTTCGTGCTGATACTCGATGCCATCCGGACACCCGACGAGACGGGAGAGGTCACGACGTCGGGAGCCACGGAGGGTCTTGTCGGCAAGGGGAGAGCGCGGCGCAAGGAGTGGCCCCCGGCTGTGCTCGGCGACTTGCTCGAGGCGGCGGCGCGGAGGACCGGCGAGGCGGGCGGGACGATCGGGCGCTTGCGAAATCGGGCGTCTGCGGTACGGGTCCGCAGGTGCCGGGCTCGACGAGAACTCGGGTCCTCGCGACCGCGGCTTCCAGTGCTCCCTTCGCGTGACAGCGCAATTAAGGGACGCGGACTGGGCGACAGGCTGATCGTGACCGACTGGGACTCGACGAACGCGGAGCGTACGATCTCGCCGACGATTCCGTGAGTGCGGTTCCCTGGACACACCCCGATCCCAAGCCCGGTGACTTCGACGCCGAGCTGGAGATGCTCGACCCCGGTACGTGGAGCGCCTGGAGGACGACCCCGAGGGGAGGCTGATCGTTCTCGTGGGCGTGGAGGGCGAGGACGCAAAGCGCCTCAAACGGCCGCCGAGGCTTGCGGCAAGAGCGCCGCGGACGCGGTCTCGGAGACTCCTGCGCGACGCCGAACGATCAGTCGCGTAGAGCGCCGTCATCTGGCCACGTGCTGACCACAAAACGCCGGCTCAGCACGGATCACAACCGATGACTCGAAAACCCGCACCGAGCGAGAAGTGGCCCATTTCCAGCCACTTCCCGTGATACGTTCGTCCCGATCCTGCTCGGCGTTGACACCAAAGTGCCGGTACTACATCTAAGCGGCAGCTCGGGAGCTCACGGCCGCTAATCGAGGGCGTCATTTCGCTGCGCCGCCAGCACGGCTGCGGCCTGGGCGCTGTCCATCCACATCTCCCAGCGGCCGGATGCTGCCCGGCGGGCATCTAGGAAGCGGTAGGGGCGGTGGCCGGCGAATTCGCTGTGGCGAACGCGAGAGACCCCACCGAGTACGGACGCGATCCGGCGTCGCGGCCAGCCCATCTCGTCCTCGATCTCCGGGAACGGGCGTGGCCGTTCGGGCGCGGTCGCCAGCGCGCCGAGCAGCTCACGCATGAGCTCGCTGCAGCGATCGTGGAAACGGGCGATCTCACCGGGATCGTCCATGGCGTTCTGCGGAGCGTGCTGGGCGAGCGCGGGCCAACTCACCGTGCGCGACATCACCGGGCCAGACTAGCTGGCTACGGGGCCCATCCGCGGTTAGCATCGCACTGCACCAGCACCGGCAGCAGGGCACGGCCGCCCGGGACCCCAAGGGGAGGACGATGTCACCGCGACGCTTCACGGCGGTCAACGACGCGGAGCGAGTGGCTTCCGCTGCCAAGGCGGCCGAGAAGGGCGAGTTCGGCCTGCTTCGCGATCTCCTCGGCGAGGCGCAGGCCAAGCTCGCGCTGCGTCGCGGCAGCGCCGCCACGCTGGTCGATGGGCTGAGGGGACGGCTGGAGGGGGATGGGCTGTCCGATGCCGTCGGCCGGCCGCCCACGCTGGCGACGCGGGCCACCGCGGCGAGCGACGGCCGGCTCACGCGGCTCGTGGTCCTGCGCCTCGCCGACGACCGGGATCGCCCGGTGGGCGGGGTGGAGGTGGCGCTCCTGGAGCCGGACCGCGACGGGAAGCTGGTCGACAGGGTCCGCAGCGACCGCCGGGGGCTGGCTCTGCTGCGCATGGCGTCCGCAGGCGTGCCGGGGACCGTGGCCGACCTTGAGGAGGCACCGCTGCGTGTGCGCGTCGCCGGGGACGATCCGCTCGAGCTGAGCGTGCCGGCCGGCAGTCAGCACGTGGTGCACCAGCTGTCCGTCCCGGAGGGCTCGGACGGACTCGGCGACACGCTGGAGGCAGCCATCGAAGCCCTCGAAGAGGCCGGCGACGCGCTCGGCGAGCTCAGCGCGCTCGAGGGTGTGGACGACGCGGCCGGCACCGCGCTGGAGACGGCCACCTCGGCCCTGACCGCGGCCGCCGAGGCGCTCGAGGCCGCGACGGACGCGGCGACGGACGCCCTCGAAGGCGCCGCAGACGCCGCGGACGCCGCCACGGCGGCGCTCGAGGCAGCCCAGGCCGCGGCCGATTCCGTGGCCGCGACCGCGGCCCAGCTCGGGGCCGTAGCCGCGGTGGTGGCCGAGGCGGTGGAGGCCGTGATGGCAGCGGCGGCGGCGCTGGTCGAGGGGATCCCCGACGACAGCGTGGTCTCGCGCCTCCCGGTGGCCTTCAGCCCCTCCGCGGCGGACGCCGTCACGCGGCTGCTCGAGGTGGCCGAAGGGCTGATCCCGGGCCTCGGCCCGGCCGTGCGGGGCATCGCGGTGTCGCGCACGCCCCTGATCAAGCGGACGTCGGTGCTTCGCGTGGTGCCTGGCCCCGCCACCAAGCCGGCGCGCCGCTTCCTCGTCCGGATCCGCCAGGAGTGGACGTTCGTGGGCTACACGCTCGGGCGGCTCGTGCGGGTCGACTCGCTCGATCCCGGCACCGTCGTCGGCACCCTCGACGCGAGTGCCGCGGCGCGCGCCGACGCCTTCGCGAGCCTCGACGCAAGCACCGCCTCCGCCCTCAGGGCGAGCCTCGACGCACGCCTGGCCGCACACGCCTCGGTCGACACGGTGCTCGATGTCGCGGCACGGGCCGACCTCGATTCCAAGCTGAGGGCGGCGGCGCGTGTCGGCGTGCGCCGGGACGACGAGCCGATCACGGTCGAGAGCGTGGGCGACTTCTTCGCGAACCTCGGCGACAACCTCGTCGACGCCCTGCTCCCCGACCTCGGTGCCGAGGCGGGCGCCGACCTCGACGCCACCGTCGACGTCGACTCCCACACCGAGTTCTCGCTCGACTCCTCGCTGCTCGCGACTGGCAGGCTGAACGCCGCCGCCACGCTCACCAACCAGGCGACGGTCGCGGTCTCCGCGGCGCTGAACGTGACGGCGTCACTATCGGCGCGCGCGACGGCGTCGGTCAACCCGAGCCTGTCGCGGGCGGTGAACCTGCTGCGCTTCGAGCTGATCGAGAACTACGCGGTAGTCAGCGCAGTGGAGGACGTCCTGGAGATCGCGGAGGAGCCGATCTTCGGCCTCGACCTCCCCGCCGACCTGTTCCCACCGGCCGACGTGCTCGAGTACCGGCGCCACTTCCAGCCCCGGCTCCTGGAGCGGCGCCTGGCCTCGCACTTCGAGATCCTGCGCCGGGCGTTCGCGTCGATCCGGCGCGGGGGCGACCCGGTCGAGCGGGTACGGATCCGCGTGGAGTATGCCGCCGCGCCGCTGGCGGGTGCGGATCTCAGGCTGACGATCGCGGGGAGGACGAGAACCCTCCGGCTGAGGCCCGGCGCCGGGGTAGCCGAGGGAATCCTGTCGCTCGGCGGTCCACGGGTTCCGGAGGACGTGGACGAGCTCCGGCTCGCACTGACGACTTCGCCCGTGTCGCTGGGGTTCCCCGGCGTGGGAGGCATCGGCGGCGGGGTGTTCCCGGGCGCGGGGCTGCCGAGCGCCTTCCTTGGGGCCACCGTTCAGCGCATCGAGCTGCGCTACCGGCCCGGGGAGCGACCGGACGTGGTGTTCGACGCAACCGCCCCGAGCACGCCCGCCTTGTCGGTCTCCGGTGACGACACCGCGACGTCTCGCTCGATCGAGATCGAGCCCCCGGAGCTGGAGCTCGACGTCGAGACCGACCCGCTGGTGGAGCACGTGCGCCGCAACCCCCACCACTATCTCGGCGTGCTCGCCGAGGCGGCGCTGCGGCGCCCCGCGCTGCGCCTCGACGCCAAGCAGCTCGAGGATGTGGATCCCGACCTGTGGAAGCTGCCGCTGCTCGGGTTCGAGGGCAACGTCGCGCTCCGACTGGTGCCGGTCGAGCTCACCGACGAGCTGGTCAAGAAGCTGCTGGCGGACGACGGGACGGCGACGATCGTCCAGCTCGCCGCCGCGGGTCTCTACACCGAGGCGGCTCAGGGATCGCTGGCGATCACGGACGCCCTCGGGAAGCTCCACCCGGCGCTCAGCTCGGTGCTGCCCTCGCTCGACCTGGGCGCCCTCGCGCCGATCATCGCTGCGCTCGCCGCCCAGGCGGGCAACGGGCCCGGGCTGCCGAACATCCCGGGCGCGAGCGTCCCGGGGGCGAGCTCGCTGCTGGGCGGGCTGGGTGGGACGTGACGGCGGCGGGCCTCCTGGCCAGGGGCCCCGTCAGCGAGCGTCCGACACGGCGCGGTGGGACTGCTCGGCCGTGACGACCGCCACCGGCAGGCCCAGCCCCTCCACGCGATGGGGAAGGTCCCGGTGGAGCCAGCGGGAGACGCGTGCCGGAAGCGTGGAGACGATTACCTCGTCGAAGTCGCCCTGCTGGAGCACCTGCTGGACGGCGACGAACGGATCGCTATCGCCGATGATGCCTTCGACGTGGGCGGCGGCGGCCTCGTCGAGCAGCGGGATCGCCAGCTCGAGCGTGGCCGCGGCCTCCTCGCTGTCCGGGTCCCAGTAGGGACGCGGCACCAGCAGCGTGAAGCTGCATGGTGAGCGCCGAGCGCGTGCGCGGACCGCGTCGAGCAGCCGCGGCGTCGCCGCGGTTCGGTGAGCCACTACCAGCACGCGCGTGGATGCCGCCGATGTCATCCCGGTCGCATTGTCGCAGCGACACGTTGTGCATCGCTCGAGTGCGGAGTCGTTCTCCGCGCGCGTCTTCGCTGTCTCAGCGAACAGCAGCGCCAGAGGCGGAAATCGTGACCGCCTGGCCGACGGGATTGCCCTCGTCGTCATAGGTGAGGAGGGCCACGTGGTCGGCGGCCTCGGGCTCCTCGTGCACGATGCGGTTCAGGGCCGCGTGGGCCTCCTCCTCGCGGTCGTACGAGTCGATGAGGTTGCCGGTGCTGTCCATCAAGACGTAGTGCATGGCTACTCCTCTACAGCCACAGTATTGACCGCAGCCTCGCTGAGCTTCAGCGGCCGAACAATCAGAACTTGCTGTCGCGCCCACCAGTGTCGTGTCGCCCAACCGGGTGTGAGCCTGGCTTCGGGCGGGTAACACCCACCCGACCTACGCGCGCGGTGCGGGCCGCGCCGACAGACGGGGGGAACATGCGCAGACTCACCGTGCCCGGGCTGGCGATCGCCTTCGTGCTGGGCGTCACGGCGCCCGCTCATGCGGCGCCGGAGGCTCCCAGCGTGCTGCCGGCGGTCACGAAGACCCTCTCCGGCGCGAGCTGCTCCACCGCGGCCTACACGGCTCCGATGTCCGGCTACCTCGACGTGCGCCTGCGCGGCGCCGGCGACTGGGACCTGGAGCTGCGTGACGGCGCGCAACGGCTCGCGGCCTCACGCGGGTTCGGCGGTCGCGAGGTCGTCCAGGCATGGGTGCAGGCCGGTCAGCGCCTGACGGCGCAGGGGTGCCGCGCCGACGGTGCGGGTCGCAACGCGCAGGTGGCGTTCGAGCTGGTGGACGTGGCGCCCCCCGCCGCGCCCGCCGGCACGGCGAAGCTCGTGCGCGTGAGCGGGACCCCCGCAGGCATCGAGGCGCTCGAGGCGGCCGGGCTCGACGTGACCCACGCGCGTGGAGAGGGCTGGGCCGATGTGATCGTCTCGGGTAGTGAGCAGCTCGACCTGCTGAAGCGCTCCGGGCTGGGGTTCGAGACTCGCATCGCCGACCTCAACGAGTCCGCAGCGCGAGCGCGCGAGGCCGACCGCCGCTATGCGGCGACGGTCGGCGCGGCCGGCTCGCCGCTGCCGTCGGGACGGACGGAGTACCGCACCTACGAGGACGTCCAGGCGGAGCTGAAGCAGCTGGTGGAAGGCAACCCGGGCCTCGTGCGCGAGGTGGTCTTCGGCACGTCGTTCCAGGGGCGCGAGCTGTCCGGCGTCGAGATCGGCAGCGACGTCGACGGCGCCGACGGGCGCCCCGTGTACTTCGTCATGGGCGTGCACCACGCCCGCGAGTGGCCCTCCGTGGAGGCGTCGATGGAGCTCGCCCATCTGCTCGTCCAGCAGCAGGACGACCCGCGCATCGCCGACCTGCTGGCCCGCGAGCGGATCGTGATCCTGCCGCTGGTCAACCCCGACGGCTTCATCTCGTCGCGCAACGCCTTCGATCTCGGCGACACCCTCGGCCAGGACCCGAACGTCACGCTGGTGGAGGCGGTCGCCCCGTTCGGCGGAACGTTCGCCTACCGGCGCAAGAACTGCAACGGCGAGATCGGCGGGCCGGAAGTCCCGTGCGAGCTCGCCTGGGGCGTGGATCCCAACCGCAACTACGGCAACCTGTGGGGTGGCAACGGCGCGTCGTCCGACGTGACCTCGCAGAGCTATCACGGCCCCGGGCCGCGCTCGGAGTCCGAGGTGCAGGCGGTGTGGGACTACGTGCGCACCCACCACGTGACCACGCTGATCTCGATCCACAACGTGGCTGCGCTCGTGCTGCGCCCGCCGGGTCTGAAGGGCGCGGGCCTCGCACCGGACGAGGAACGGATGAAGCAGATCGGCGACGCCATGGGCGCGGCGGCCGGCTATGTGTCCCAGTACGGCTTCCAGCTCTACGACACGGCGGGCACGACCGAGGACGACAGCTACGCCGGCACCGGCGGCTACGGCTTCACGATCGAGATGGGCCCGCCCGACGGCAACTTCCACATGCCGTACGAGACCGGCGTCGTGGCCGAGTGGACGGGTGAGAACGAGCACGCCAACGGCAGCGGCGGGCTGCGCGAGGCGCTGCTCATCGGAGCGGAGGCGGCGGCAAGCGCTGCCGACCACGCCGTGCTCCAGGGCACGGCGCCCGCGGGGAACGTGCTGCGGTTGCGCAAGCAGTTCGAGACGCTCACGAGCTCCTACTGCGAGAAGGGGATCGAGCCGGTTGTCAACGTGGGCCTGCCGATTGTCTGCCTCACCGGCGAGCAGCCGCCGCAGACGCTCCAGGACGAGCAGGACACGACCACGACCGTGCCGGCGGACGGCGCGTTCGAGTGGCACATCGGGCAGTCCACCCGCCCGTTCGTGGGCGGCGGCGCCGTGATCGAGACGCTCACCGACGTCGATCCGCCGCTCGCCACCTTCAACGGCGCGCCGGGCGTGCCGACCGAGACGGTCAACCACGAGTTCAGCCTGCCCGCCGACCTGCCGGCGGACAAGCTGCGGATCGCCCTTACCCTGACGCCCCCGGAGGACTACGACATCGAGGTCTTCCGCAAGGAGGAGGATGGGTCGCTCACGCCGCTGGGCAGCTCGGCGAACCTCCCGGGCGAGAACGAGGAGGTCGTGGTCGACGCGCCGCAGCCGGGTGACTACGTGGTGGCCGTGCACTACTTCGCCGCGGCCACCGGGCTCTACGAGGTGACCGTCACGCGTGCCACCGTGAGCCGCGAGGTCACCACGGGTCACAAGGAGGCATACGAGCTGACCTGCGAGACGCCGGACGGCGGCGTGCTCGAGCGCCACTCGCTGGTGATCGACCGCGGCCAGAGCGTCGCGCTGAACCTCGGCTGTGGGAGCGGCCCGTCGACATTCGGCGATGGGACCCCGATCTCCGGCGACCCCGACGCGCCGCCGCCGTCGACAGCGCCGGCGGTGGACGGAGTGCCGGTGCCCTAGTACACGCGTCCTGTAGTACCGCGCGTTTCGGCGGCGTCTGGACACGCCTGGCGAAACCGGGGCCCCAGGCTCTGCTCAGGCCGCCGCCTTGGCGCTCTCGAACGCGTCGGCAACGCCCTTGACGTTGGCTCCCGCCCCGACCTCGAGGACGAACGGGACGCCTCGAATGGTCACGGTCACCGCCTTGCCCACGCCCAGGCGCTTCACCTCGATCGAGTCGACCTCGCCGATCGGCACCGCGCTCACGAGCTCCTGCACCTTCATCCCGATGCCGAGCCCGACCGGCGCAGTGACCTTGAGCGACAGGAGGCGGCGCGAGGTGACCACCAGCGCCATCGGACTCGCGAGCCCGAAGCCGGACTCCTCCGCGGCGTCGACGTTGTTCTGCTGTTTCTTCCCCCCGATGGCCCCGCCGATGACGCCGGCGAGGGCCCCGCCGCCGGCGGACGCGCCCGCCTGGGTCCACCCGCGCGGGCGAGCCACTATCGCGGCGAGCACCTCCTCGCCCTGCTCCAGGAAGGGCGTGGCGCCTTCTTTGATCTTGTCTTCGGATCGGGCCATCGCTGCTGCCTCCTCGACGGATGCCCCGACGCGAGCGGGGTGTGGGGCGATCCTATGGCCCCAGAGCGCTCAGACGAGCGGCTCACGCTGGCGCCGGCCGACGTCCGCTAGGCGTCTCGGACGGGCTCGTAGGTGAGAAAGGCGACGCCGTCGCCCACGGGCTGGGTGGCGACGAGGCGTAGGGGTTTCTTGTCGCTGGTCTCGCCGAAGAGGCGCTTGCCGGCCCCGAGCACGACCGGGTAGATCATCAGCCGCAGTTCGTCGACGAGGTCGTGCTCCATCAGCGTGTGTACGAGCTGGATACTCCCGTAGACGACGATTTCCCCGTCTAGCTCCTGCTTCAGCTTCGAGACCTCGTTCACCACGTCGCCCTTCAGTAGGGTCGAGTTGTTCCAGTCGGGGTCTTCGAGGGTCGAGGACACGACGTACTTGGGCAGGCTGTTCAACCTGTCCGCCAGCTCGCCGCCCCGGGATGGCCACCGCGCCGCGAAGAACTCGTAGCTCCGCCGACCCAGCAGCAGGGCCTCGGCGCCGAGCGCCTCGTCGAGCACGGCCTTGCCGACCGCTTCGCGGTCTTTGATCTGGCCGACCCAGCCGCCGAGCCTGAAGCCCTCGTCACCGGCGGGGTCCTCGATGACTCCGTCGAGCGAGACGTTCTCGCTGATGACGATCTTTCCCATCTCGGTTCTCCTCACCTTCGATTGCTCACCGGCAGACGCCTGTCGCCGGGCCCGAGCACGAACTGGGTGACTGCCGTGGCCCGGTAGAGGCTGGAGTCCGCCGGCGGCCGGACGTCCGCCGCGTCCCACGCGCGAGCGCCGCATTCCTGCGAGCGCCGTGAGTAGGCGGCGATCGCCCCCTCGACGGCCTCGCCGGAGAGCTGCTCCGCGACGGCTTCGAGGTAGAGGGCCGCAGCGGCGCCGATTGGCACCGTGGAGTCGAAGATCACGATCGCGACCTCGCGGCGGACGGCGATGTTGCGCGAATGTCGCGCCTCCGGCTCGGACACCCAAAGGAATTCGGTATCGATGGCCGGCGCGTACCAGACGGGCGATGCCCACGGACGGCCGTCGCCGTCGGCCGTGGCCAGGGTCATGTACATGTTCCGCTCGACGATCAGCAGCGCTTCGGCGGCGGTGTCCTCGATCTGGTTCATCTGGCTACGGCCCCTCGCCGGACGGCTTCAAGACGCCGAAACACAGGGGGGAAGACCGCAAGAAAAAGGCGGTTGCCCGCTCCCCGCCACTTGCAATTTATAGCGCACGGGGGGCCTTCATGAAGCCCCCGGTCGTGCCGTATAAGCCGCCCCGCAAGGCAGAACGTACGGAGATCGGAGTGGTATGACCGAGCATGCGGTGGTGATCGCCGGAGGAGGTCCGACGGGGATGATGTTGGCGGCCGAGTTGGCGTTGGCGAAGGTCGACGTCGCGATCGTGGAGCGGCGCGCCGGCCAGGACCTCGACGGCTCGCGCGCAGGGGGTCTGCACTCGCGCACCATCGAGGTGCTGGATCAGCGTGGAATTGCCGATCGGTTCCTCTCGGAGGGGCAGGTGGCTCAGGTCGGCAGCTTCGCCGGGACCTCTCTGGACATCAGCGACTTTCCCACCCGCCACAACTACGGGCTGGGGCTGTGGCAGAACCAGATCGAGCGCATCCTGGCGGGCTGGGTCGAGGAGCTGGCGGTGACGATCCAGCGCGGACGGGACGTAACGGGCTTCGCGCAGGACGACATCAGCGTCACCGTCGACCTGTCCGACGGCCAGTCCCTGCGGGCGCAATATCTCGTCGGGTGCGACGGAGGTCGCAGCCTGGTCCGCAAGACGGCCGGCATCGAGTTCCCGGGGTGGGACCCGTCAACCAGCTGCCTGATCGCCGAGGTCGAGATGCGCGAGGAGCCGGAGCTGGGCATGCGCCGCGATGACAAGGGCGTTCATGGGCTCGGCAAGCTGAACTACGAGATCCGCGACGGCGAGATCGTCTACATGGATGGGGGGCCGGTACGGGTCATGGTGACCGAAGGGCACCTCGGAGCCGCGAGCGCCCCCACGCTCCGTGATCTCAGCCAGGCCCTCATCGGCGTGTACGGGACGGATTACGGGCTGCGCAGTGCCACCTGGATCTCGAGGTTCACAGACATGACCCGGCAGGCGGCGTCCTACCGGGAGGGACGGGTGCTGCTCGCGGGTGACGCCGCGCACGTGCACTTCCCGGTCGGCGGGCAGGGCCTCAACACCGGCGTGCAGGACGCGGTGAACCTGGGATGGAAGCTGGCCCAGGTGGTCAAGCAGACATCGCCGGAAAGCCTCCTGGACTCCTACCACGCCGAGCGGCACCCGGTCGCTGCCCGCGTGCTGCGCAACACCATGGCGCAGACCGCGCTCACCCGCAGCGACGACCGTATCGACGCCTTGCGCGACACCTTGGCCGAGCTGGTGAGCATGGACGAGCCTCGCAAGCGGCTCGCCGGGATGATCTCCGGTCTCGACATTCACTACGACCTCGGTGAGGGACACCCGCTGCTCGGGCGCCGCATGCCCGACCTCGACCTGGACACCGCCGACGGTCCGCTGCGCGTGTTCACCCTCCTGCACGACGCCCGGCCCGTGCTGCTCAACCTCGGTGAGCCCGTCGGCTTTGACATCACCCGTTGGGCGGACCGGGTTCAGATGATCGACGCCGAGTACGTGGGTCCGTGGGAGCTTCCTGTCCTTGGCACGGTCACCGCTCCCACCGCCGTGCTGATCCGGCCCGACGGACATGTCGCCTGGGTGGGAGACCTCACCGATCCGGGGCTCCCCGACGCGCTCACCACCTGGTTCGGACCGCCGACTGCGACGTAGCGCACCGGGAGTGTTCCGCGGAACCGTCCCCACCTATGGCGTCCGCGGGGCGACTAAGATACGAACACGTGTTCGTATGAAGGAGGGGAGCAGTGATGCTTACAGGGATGCATGGTGCTGGGCCGGCCACGAAGGCGGGCGGCAAGCCGTCGGCGGCCGCGACGTGGGAACCAGGGGCGCTGGCCGGGTTCGACGTCGAGGCGCTCGAGACGGAGCGGCTGGAGGCGGAGATCACGACGCTGGCGGGGCACATCGCCGCCGCGACGTGCCGCTGGCTCCTGCTCGTGGGTGAGTTCGATCGCCGCGAGGCGTGGGCGGGTTGGGGCTGTCGGTCGTGCGCGCACTGGCTGTCGTGGCAGTGCGCGATGGGCTTGCGAGCCGCGCGCGAGCACGTGCGGGTGGCGCGCGCGCTTGGCGGGCTGCCCGGAATCCGGTCGGAGTTCGCGGAGGGCCGGTTGAGCTATTCGCAGGCGCGCGCTCTCACCCGCGTCGCCGAGCCAGACCGAGAGGAAGAGCTGCTGACGCTCGCGCAACATGCGACCGCGGCACAGCTCGAGCAGCTCGTGCGCGGATACCTCAGGGCCAGTGAGCTGCGCGACCAGGCGCGTGACAGCTACGACCGCCGCGAACTGATGTGGTGGCACGAGGACGACGGCAGCCTCGTGATCCACGCTCGCCTCCCCGCCGACGACGGCGCGCTCGTGCTCGAAGCTCTCAGAGCGACCGCCGACCGGCTGCGCGACACCAACCGCAGCGCGCCCCTGGGTGCGCCACCCGCTGCCGATACCGGCGGGGAGGGTTCCGCGGAACCGCCCGGCGACAATGCTTCCGCGGAACCGCCCGGCGGGGAGAGTTCCGCGGAACCGCCCGGCGACGATGCTTCCGCGGAACCCGCGGGCGACGGTTCCGCGGAACCGCGCCGGCCGCCGCCCCGGACGTTGCTCGCCGACGCCCTCGCCGAGCTCGCGCGCGGAACAGGCGAGCGGGACGCGCACACGACCAGAGACGACTTCCAGGTCGTGGTCAACGTCGATCTCGAGTCCCTCGCAGCCGACGCCGCGGGAGGTGCCCGGCTCGCCTGCGGGACGGTTCTCGCGCCCGAGACCGCGCGCCGCCTGGGCTGCGACCAGCAGGTCACAGCCCTCCGCCACACCGACGGCGGCGCCCGCGGAGACGCACGCAGAGCGAGGTTCTCCTCACCGCGACTCAACCGCCTCCTCGACCAGCGCGACGGCGGCTGCCGTTTCCCGGGGTGCACGCACACCCGGCACCTCCACACACATCACATCGTGCATTGGGCGTACGGCGGCGCCACGAGCCCGGAGAACCTCGTCCGGCTGTGCTCGCACCACCACCGCCTCGTGCACGAGGGCGGCTACACGATCTCCGGGGACCCCACCGGGGAGCTCGTCTTCCGCCGCCCCGACGGCCGGAGCCTCCCGGAGCGCCCAGCCCGCCGCGGCGGCTGCGCCGTGACCCTGAGAGAACTCAACCGCCGCCGGGGCGTGCATCCCGGGGCCACGACCATCACGCCCGCCCGAGTCGGCGACAGCCTCGACATGGACTTGGCCGTCACCGTGCTCGTCAACAGCACGTGACCAAATTGGTGCCGGCCCGCCGGCACTTGAGGCGCTGTACCGGGTCGGAGCGGGCCGCGCAACCGTGGCGCCGCGATTAGTTTCCCCGGTTCGCCCGGTCTTCTCTCTCAAGCCAAGCACGAAGGAAGGAGCCCAAGATGAGCAAGCTGATCGTGTCTGAGTTCGTGAGCCTGAACGGCGTGATGGAGGCGCCCGGCGGCGAGCAGACCCACCCGCACACCGGCTGGACCTTCAAGTCCATCTACGGGGAGGACCACTACGCCTACAAGGGTGAGGAGATCGAGGAGGCCGAGACGCTCCTGCTCGGCCGCAAGACCTACGAGGGCTTCTCGGGGGCCTGGCCCGAGCGCAAGGGCGACTTCGCCGACAAGATCAACTCGATGCCGAAGTTCGTGATCTCCTCGACCCTCACCGACCCGGAGTGGGAGAACACGACGGTGCTCTCGGGTGATCCGATCGAGGAGGTCTCGAAGCTGCGCGATGGCGACGGCGGCCCGATCCTGGTCAACGGCTCAGCCCAGCTCGTCCACGCGCTGGCCGAGGCGGGCCTGGTCGACGAGTACCGGGCGATGGTGCACCCGGTGCTGGTGGCCGACGGGCTGCGGATGTTCCCCGACCCGGGCGACATGAAGAAGCTCCGGCTCGCGGACGTGAAGACGTACGACTCGGGCGTCGCGCTGCTGATCTACGTGCCGGCGGAGAGCTGACGATGGCCGCCTGGCTTCGGGACCCGTCGGGCCTGGCACACTTCGTCCGCCGTGACCGATCCCTCGACCACCGGGGGCTGCTTGTGCGGCGGCGTCCGCTTCGAGCTCACCGAGCCGGCGCCGGCTGCGGGGTACTGCCACTGCACTCGCTGTCAACGCCGCACCGGGACGGCGGCGTCAGCACAGGCGCGGATCGACGGCCGCACCTTCCGGCTGCTGCGGGGGGAGGAGCTGGTGAAGGCCTGGCGCCATCCCGACGGCGGCTTCGAGAAGTGCTTCTGCAGCGAATGCGGGGCGCACCTATTCAGCCGCGACCCTGACGACCCGACGCAGATGAGCGTGCGCCTGGGCGCCTTCGATGGTGATCCGGGTGTCCGGCCGAGCTGGCGTACCTATGTCGCCTATGCAGCAGCCTGGGAGCCCGTCCCGGACGACGGGCTCGAGCGGTTCGCCGAAGCCAAGCCGCGCTTCTAGCCAGGCGCTACGGGCTGTGGCTGGCCTGCGCGTCAAGCGGGAGATCGGCGGAGTCGCGCACCTCGTCCGGGTCGGACTCACCCGTCGCCGTCGCTGAGCTCTCGCCCGGCCGGCCCTCTCGCTCCTCTGCCGCCGCCCGCTTCCTCGCGTTCTTCTTGAACTGCTTCTCCTGGCGTCGCTCGCGCAGCTTGGCTTCGCGGTTGAGCTTCGCCATCGTGGTCTTCCTCTTGCCGCTCGAGGCCATGCCTGTCCCTCCTAGTTCTCGAGTTCGAACACGCCGGACCACAGAGGGCCCGCGCGCGGGCCCTCTGTGGTAGACGGTTGGCTCAGAGCGCCACGACGTTCGCGGCCGCCGGGCCCTTGGCGCCCTGCTCGGCGTCGTAGCTCACCTTCGCGCCCTCGGTCAGCGACTTGAAACCGTTGCCCTGGATCGCGTTGTGATGCACGAACAGGTCCTTGCCGGAGTCATCGGGTGTGATGAATCCGTAGCCCTTCTCGTCGCTGAACCACTTCACGGTTCCTGTAGCCATCTCGTACTCCTCCGGATATGTGCACTGCGAAACGCGGAGGGTGCTGAGAGGCAACAACTGCGACAACGCGGGACACTGCTTCGGTCGAACGGATGCTCGACCCGTAGCGCCAGTCTAGCCGCCGAGCTCCGCGATCGCGTCGGCGGTGCTCACGAAGCCTGCGAGCCCAGGCGCTCCGCTTGCGCCGCGGCGCGGGACGTGTTCAACTAGACCCACTCGTGTTCCTGGCCCTCTCTCTGGTTGCGAGGCACCACCCCGCTGGGGCATCGGTCCTCGCCGCGGGGGTCGCCGCCGTCATGGCGGCAATCCTCCTCGCGGCCCCCGGCTCCGCCTCTGCCCAGACGGCTCCGCCCGAGAACGACAACTACCTCGAGTCGGCTCCCGTGAACGACCCGGGGTCGCGCCTCCCGCGTCGCAGCACCGTGCGCCTCCGGGGGGACAACAGCGGCGCCACCGTGCAATCGGACATCTTCAGCCCGTGCGGGGTGGCGCAGTGCCCGCAGGGCCCGCCCGAGCCCACGACCTGCGAGGTGGACGGCGGCTCCCGCCCGTACGCGAAGACCGTCTGGTACGACTTCTACCCGGACCGCGCCGCGCTCGCGCGGATTCAGGTCAACGCGCTGTTCGACCCGATCATCGGCATCTTCGAGTTCGACCGGCGCACGGGCGCGCCGCGCGGCGAGGCGGCGTGCATCGACCGGCTCGACTTCACCAACGAGGAGCTCGAGGTGCCGGTTCTGCGCGGCCGGGCCTACACCGTGCAGGTCGGGGTCCACACCGGCGGCTTCGAGCCGGCGGGCGGCCGCTTCGAGGCCCTGTTCGACTTCCTTCGCCTGCCCCGCGTGGGCGCCAACCCCACTCTGCGGGCACGCCCCACCTCCACCGGCATCCGCGTGACGAGCCTCAGGCTGCGGGCCGATCGCGGCGCCCGCGCCAGCCTGAGCTGCACGCGGCGCGCCTGCCGCGCTGAGCGGCGCACCGTCCGCGGGACGATCTCCTTCCGCAACCTGCGCAACAA
Source organism: Thermoleophilaceae bacterium (assembly GCA_040901445.1). Lineage (GTDB taxonomy): Bacteria > Actinomycetota > Thermoleophilia > Solirubrobacterales > Thermoleophilaceae > JBBDYQ01. Next base: position 497,590 of record JBBDYQ010000025.1, read on the forward strand.
GCGGCTGCGGGCCGGCGCCCGGATCAGGATCCGCGTGACCATGGAGGACGAGGTCGGTCGCTACTTCGAGTACCGGGTGACGAGAGGGAACATCAGGCGCATCGAGCGCTGCCTCGAGCCCGGGTCCAGCAGGCCGCGGCGCAGCTGCACCTGACCTCGACGTGCTGCGCTGCGCGCGCTCAGTGAAGCCCGGCCGGGCGCGTGCGCTGCACGGCGCGCGCCGAAGTGCGCCTGCCCATCGAGCGGCCGCCCCGGCCGCACATGAAGAACCACACGAGTCCCCACATCACCCACCACGCCGCGGCCACGGTGGCCACCACCACGATCGCGGCGACCACGGCGAGCGTGGTGAGGATCGGGAGCGCGACGGCGAAGGCCGCCTGAGCTGCCGGCACCACTCGGGCCCGCGGGCGTCCCCATGGCACCGGGTGGGAGGACGGAAGATCGCTGACGAGGCCGTCGAGCTCGCCGTAGGTGCGCGCCCTCAGCGCCACCTCGAGCCGCTGGTCCAGCTCCTCGGTCTCCAGCCGGCCCTCGGCGGCGGCGGTGCGCAGGCGGTCGGTGACCGCATCGCGGTCGGCATCCGACGCCCTGAGCTTCGCGCGTGAGCTCATCGACCTGACCGGGACGGGTAGCGCGTGCGGCGGTCCTTGGCCAGGGACCGCGCTCGCGCCGGCTCGCGCGGTGCGCCCGCGAAGCCGACTCGGCGGCCGAACCGCGGCCCAACCCAAGCCGTTGACCACCCAAACCCGGTTGTGAGAAGGTCGCCCGGATGGGGACTCGCGCTCGCCGTCGCCCGCTTCACGGGCTCCTGCCGCTCATCGCCTGCGCGCTCGCGCTCGCGGCCGCCGGCTGCGGAGGCGACGACGAGCCGAGCGCGGACGACGCGAGCGCCGGTGGCCAGACGGACACGCTTCGCGCGGACGCCACCGGCGGGGAGAGCGACGAGGCGGATGCCGCCGCGACGCTCGAGTCCTTCTTCTCCGCGCTCGTCGAGGGCGACGCCGCCGCGGCCTGCGAGCTGCTGAGCGAGGAGGGGGCCTCTTATGTCGAGCAGGGCGCGCTCACCTCCTCGCCGCCGGGCGGAGGGGAATGTGAGCGCGTCGTGGTCGACAGCTATGGAGCCCCCACCGACGAGCTGCTCGACGGCCTGGAGGTCGTCTCCACGACGCGGTCCACCGACGGCTCCCTTCGGCTCACGTTCGTCAACGCCGCCACGCCGATCACAGGGGCCAAGAACGCCGTCCTCCGCGAGGAGGCCGGGCGGTGGAAGCTCGATTCGGCGGGTGTGCTCAGCGGATAGGCACGTCCTGCAAGCGGCGGCGGGAGGGACCGCAAGCCGTCACGGTCCCTCCCGCGCCTCACCCGCCTACCGCAGCAGGTGCTGCATCGCCCGGCCCATCACGGCCTGGCGCGTATCCGCTCCCGTGATCCCCTCGAGCCCGAAGCCGAGCAGCAGGGAGTCCGGGGTCGTGATCGAGGCGCCCACCGGGAAGCCGGCCGCGGTCGTGCGCGTCCAGTTGTTCGCGTTCGGGCCGCTGCCCTCGGGCGGGCCGGACACCGTCCAGCCGCCCAGGCCGTCCTCGAACGACTCGACCGTCCCGCCGGGCAGCGTCACGTCGTCCACGAACACGCCGAGGTTCTGCACCGCCCAGTCGCTCGCGTAGGCGATCGAGATCTCGACGGTCTCGCCGGCGTAGGAGGAGAGGTCGATGCTCCACTCCTGCCAGCCGTTCGAGCTGCCCGACGCCGCGTTCCACTCGCCCGTGCTGCCCGTGGGCGTGCACGTGTTGTCGGCGTTGAGCGTCTGGTAGTGGTCCAGGTGCGGGTGCAGCTCGCGCCAGCCCGCCGCGCAGCTGTCGCCCGGCGTCGTCGTGGTGTGGCCGTTGGCGTCCGGCAGCGTCGTCCAGTCGTCGCCGCCGGCCGTCCGCGCCTCCACGAACATGTGGTCCCAGGCGGACTCGGTGTCGTAGGAGGTCCAGAACGAGAGCGTCTGGTCACCGCTGGCGGGCACCGCCACCTCCCGCGTCAGCCGCTTGTAGGAGACGTCGGCGATCTGCGAGTACACGTAGTGCTCGCCGGTGTGGGGGTCGAACGGCCCGCCCGGCTTGTCCCAGCGGCTCGACGGCGAGCTCTCGAACTGCGGGAACTCGTCCGGCGGGAGGATGCCGCTCGTCGAGACGAACGACGCGCTCATGTTCTGGTTGTCGGCGCTGTCGGGGCCGCCGAAGCCCCAGCGCAGCGTTTCGAACGGGTTGCCGATCCCGACGGCGTCGAAGTGCTCGCCCGTCTCGGGATCGTGCCCGTCGCCCGGCACCAGCACGTACGAGCCGAACCAGTACTCGAGCACGTCGTTCACGCCGTCGCCCGAGCCGCGCAGCGCCAGGCAGCGCCGCGGGTCGAATGCCGGGTTGTCGCACGGGCCCTCGCCCTTCGGGTCGTAGAGCTGGGTGCCCACCACGCCCGTGTACTGGTGCCCGGCCCACGAGCCCGTGTAGAGCACACGCCCGCCCTCGTTCATGTAGGCGCGGGCCTCGAGGATCTCGTCCATGGCGAGCCTGTCCGCGTTGCCCGGCCCCTGCCCGGCCGGACGCGTGACCACGTCGTCGCCCGTGTACCAGACCACCGCGTCGTAGTGGCCGAGCACGCCCACGTGGTCGGGCGCGGTGCGCCCGCGGGCGTCCACGTCGTACACGTCGGCGTCGATCCCGTTGGCCTGCAGGGCGTCGAGGTAGTACTGGAGGTAGTGCGGGCCCGGGCCCTGGGCCGGCGAGGCGCCGGTGTAGTCCTCGGCCGCCACCACCAGCACCCGGTTGCCGGTCTCCGCGACGGCCTCGTAGGTGAACGACTCGCTGCGCTCACCGCCGCCCTCGAACCAGACCTCAACCTCGTCACCCGGCTCCGTGCCGGTCACCGTCCCGCGCACCTGCCGGTAGTACACGTCGGCCGGGTCGTAGCGCTCGCCGCCGTTCCACTCCGCCGTGGACGCGCTCCGCTCGTCCCCGCCGTTGACCCTGTACTTCAGCGTCACGTCGCCGAGGCTGCGCAGCGCCAGCGCCTGCACCGGCTGGGGGTCGCCGTAGGAGTAGTCGAACACGAAGTTCGAGCCCGGGAGGCCCTCCTTGTAGGGGTCGTCGCTCTGCAGGTAGAACGGCTTGGTCTCGATGCCGAGCGAGGAGTCCGGGTTCGCCGGGTCGTCGGCCGACTTCGCCACCGAGCGCGCGAACGGCAGGTTGCGCTCGAACTCCTCCTGCACCAGCGCGTCGTCGTCGGGGAATACGAAGCCGCAGCCGTCGCAGCCCTCCGACAGCTCGGGAGTCCACGCCAGCGCGCCGGTGGCCGCGTGGGCGTAGTCGGTGGTCTCGCCGTTGGTCACGTACAGCACGTCGGAGCTCAGCCCCGGGTGGAAGCCCTCGATCGCGGGCTCGTCGAGGTTGCCCGACAGCGCGTAGTAGATCGGGTCGTCCGCCGTGGGAGTGGCGATCTGCCAGCCCTCGGCGTACAGCAGCCACTGCCCGGCCGAGTGCCAGTTCACCTGGAACTCGAAGCCGACCCGGTCGATCAGGCCCTTGAGCGCCTCGGTCTCGGGCTCCGACACCGGCCCGCTGCCGCGGTAGGTCTCGCTGGACTGGACCGAGGAGGATCCCTCCTCGTCGTACTTGAAGTGGTTGGGGTAGTTGCGGTTGAGGTCCACGCCGTCGCCCACCGAGACCTGGCCGTCGCCGTTGTTGTCGCGCAGGTTCTTGCGCCACAGCCGCTCGTTGTCGAACGTGTACTCGTAGCCGTCCGGGTTCGCGACGAGCACGAACCACAGCTCGGTCTCCCTGAGCAGCTCTCGGACGTCCCTGTCGTTCGCGCGCCAGCGGTCCACGTACCAGTTCATCAGCCGCCGGTTGGTCTCGGCGGCGATCCACTCGCGCGCATGCTGCGTGGCGCTGTAGAGCACGGCCGGCCGCGCGCCGTCCCTCTGCCCGCGCGCGCCCTGCGTGAGCTTGACCGCGAGGATCTCGCGGCCCTGGATCGTGGTGCCGATCCTCACGAGCTTGGCGAGCTGGGGGTTCTCCCGCGCGATCGCGCGCATCTGGTCGCGGATCCCGCCGTCCTCGTCCCAGGAGCGCCAGACGTCGAAACCGTCCTCGGACTGCGCCGTGGCGAACTGCTGGACGGTCTGGCCGCCCCTGACGCGGGTGAGCCTGGGCCTGATGCCTTGCCGGACGAGCTTCGCCCGCTGCTGCTTGGTGAGCACGAGGTCGACCTCGAGGCCGCCCGCGGTACGGCGCGGGGTGAGGTCGAAGCCCTGCTCGCGGAGCAGTCGCAGCTGTTCGGCATCGACCACCGCGGTGTAGGCGTCGAGCTTGTCGCGCCCGCGCTCCTGGCCGATCGCGGCCGGAACGGTCAGCGCAAGGGCGAGCACGCCCACGATGGCCACGGACAACAGTCGATGCATGTCCCCTCCCTCAAGGTGACGCCGGTGGGAAAGGTCATTCCCACATCCGGGGATTGGCTAACGTCGTTGACCAATCCCGCCGGGGGCGGGGTGCTACGGCGCCGCGAGCTCGCTCTGCACGGCCGCCCAGGCGGGCTTGCGGGAGCCGTCCAGGCGCGTGAGGCCGAAGTGGTGCTCGCGGTCGCAGCTTGCGAGCTGCCCGGAGTCGCGCGGGCGGTGGATGAAGTAGGACGAGACGTCGGGCATCGCGCTCACGTGCCGGATGGCGCGGGCCAGCTGGTCGGCCTGGAAGTCCTCGCTCACCCAGCCGTCCTGGCAGCCCGGCGCCGTGCCCGGGCTCTTGGTGTAGTAGCCCGACTCCGTGATCCAGATCTGTTCGGGAGCGCTGTGGACCCACTTCACGTAGCGCATCCACCACAGGTATTGGTTGAACCAGTTCTGCGGGTCGTCCACGCTGCGGTTGGTGCTGGCGTAGAGGTTGGTGCCGATGGCGTCGATCACGTCGCCCGCGCCCAGGTTGTAGAGGTCGTGGAGGAAGAGCTCGGCGCGGGTGGTCTGGCTGTCGCGGGAGGGTGAGAGGGCGGTCATCACCGGCACATCGGGGTCGACCGCGCTCACGCCCTCCTTCGTGGCGCGCAGCAGCTCGAGGTAGCGCGCGGGGTCGGGGCCCGTCTTCCAGTAGCGCCACGAGTTGGCCTCGTTCCACACGCCCACGCCCAGCGGCTGCCAGTCCGCGTAGCGCCGCATGAGCTCGGTGACGAACCGGCTCCAGTCGTCAATCCGGTTCGTGGCCGGGGGGAGCCGGTAGCCGCACTGGCGCCAGCTCGTGGTGCCGGCGCAGCGCTGCTGCCACTCACCCAGGTCGGCCGCCCACAGCGGCGTGAACGAGATCTCGAAGAACGGCCGGATGCCGCGCGCCGCGAACGCGTCGCGCACCTTGTCGTAGTGGCTCCAGTCGAACGACTCCGGTCCGCCGCGCTGGATGAACTCCCAGTCCACGATCACGACCTGGGAGCGGAAGCCGATGGCCTCGGCGTCCTGGGCGAGCTCCGGCGCGGTCATGAACTGGTCCCAGCGCGTCTCGCTCTCACTGGCGTAGCCCACGTGCGGCTCGGCGGCGGCGGGGGCGGCCGTGGCCAGCGCGAGTGCGAGCGCGGCGAGAAGCAGGACGATATGGCGGCGGGCGGTCATCGGCGGCTGTTCAGCCTATCGGCGCTCGTCACGCCGGTGTTTAGCGGTTCGGCCGCGCGCGGCCGGTTGCCGCGCGCCCACGGCGGCGGCGGTGGTCCGGGCCCGGGTCGGCGCTTGAACAGTCTCGTACCCGGAAGTTCGTGCACTTTGGGGTGAACCGTTAGGACCGTCTCTGGGGCGGGGAGTTAACCCCATATGGGGGGCAGGGATGGGGTACTGATCGCGGTCGCCGCGCTCGTCGCGGTCATGACTCCGCCGGTCTCCGCCTACGGCGCGCACCCCGTTCCCTCCACCCACGGTCCCGACCCCGTCTCGATCGACCGCCTGCCGGAGCTTCCGGGGCCGGCGGGCGGCCCCGGTGGCCGGCCGCTGCCGCGGGGTGAGCGCGCCGGCTCCGAGCAGGTGCGCCTCAGTCTCCCGGAGGTCTGGTGCGGCCAGGTCGGCTCCGGCGACAACCTGCAGCAGGAGCTTGCCAACGGCATGCACAAGTACCACGCGGTCTACGCCGTGCCAAGCGACGGCCTGGATCGCTTTGCGCTCGTGGCCACCGGCCTGCACGTGGACCTGCTGCAGGCGTCGGCGCTGATCGAGCGGGTGTACGGCCGAGCGCTTCGGCTGGACATGGGCACGAGCTGCGGGCCGCAGTTTGTGGACATCTCCGCGGTCAGGCTGCGGTCATCCACGTCCGCCCTGGCGGCCCTCGCGGGGAGCCCGGACGCCCTCTTCAACCAGGTGGCCGCCGATCTGCGCGCGGCGGGGTTCGGGCTGATCACCGCGGGCGATACCTATGCCGCCGCCGCCGCGCGCACGAAGAACCTGATCGTGTGGCTGGACGGGCCCTCCCCGAGCGGGGTCTGCGGACAGGGCATGGAGTACGACGACCCGAGCCGGACGCTCGAGAACTGGAACAACCTGGCGGGCAAGCTCGCCCTCGTGTTCCGCTCGAGCGGCGGCTTCTGCAACTCCAACACGGTCCGTCACGAGATCGGGCACAACCTCGGTGCGCTCCAGCCGGGAGCGCCGAGTGCGTTCGACGGGGCGCACTGCAACGACGCCTACGAGGACACCATGTGCTATTCCCAGGCGCCCCGGCGAGCCACTGGCGAGTACCACGCGCTCTACTTCGACTACGGCAACGACGACTACTGGGACCCTGCCGGCGGTGCGCTGCCGCACTGGACCGTGAACCTCAGCCGCTTCGTCTGTCCGAGCGTGGACTGCAACCTGCCCGGCGGCTCGTCCGGCGGCGGGCTGCTCGACAGCGACACGGATGGCATCCCAGACGCTCTCGATCCCTGCCCCACGACGCCGGGCACGGCCTGCCCCGCCGGCGCCGACGCCACCGCCAACCGGGCCGGCAGCGCCCGCGCACGGGTGTCGCGGCGGAGGATGCGCGGCGGCCGCTGGCGCCTGCGAATCAGGGTGACGGGCCGCGGGCGCGCGCGCGTGGTCGTGAAATGCCGCCGCCGCACCGTGTACCGGCGGGCCGTGTCGATCCCGCGCACCGTGAGCCGGCGCGTGCGCTGCCGCCCGCGCCCGCGTGTGACCGTGACGGCGCTGCGTCCCGACCAGCGCCGCTAGCCGGCGCGCACGCGCACGGTCGGCCACGCATCGGCGTGAGACCAACATGAGACCACGGAGATACTGACGCGCGGCCCGGGTGCGCTTACGGTCGAGTTGTCCCGGACTCGACCCAGGAGCTCACCATGGGGATGTTCAAGCAGTTGAAGGACGCCAAGAAGATGGTCGAGGCCGCCCCGGGCCTCGTGGACCAGAGCATGCAGATGGCCAACCAGGCCCAGCAGATGGCGGCCGCCCAGCAGGCCGCCGCTCAACAGCAGATCGCCCAGCAGCAGGCCGCCGGCCAGGTGCCGGCGGGCGCCGCGGCGGGACCGGACTTCGAGCCGATCGCCGGCGTGTCGCTCCAGCAGTTCGCCGAGGTGTCGAAGGGGCTGGCTGCGCACGGCTACGACCAGTCGAAGGCGGTCGAGGTGGCCGCGTCGAAGGGCATCTCGCCCGAGCGCTGGCAGCAGGCGCTCGACGGCTGGAACGCGCGCGTGACGGCCAACCCGGCCGTGGCCCAGCAGTTCAACCTGCACTACCAGGGGGCCTGAGCATGGGCCTGTTCAAGGGCATGCGCGACCTGCAGAAGCAGGCGAACGAGATCAACAAGACCTGGGACCCCGGCGCCCAGCTGCAGCAGGCCCAGGCACAGATGGAGTCGGCCAACGAGCTCATGGCCCAGCAGACGGCGGCGGCGAACGCGGCCGTCACCGGCCTGGACGCCACCGCCATGATCGTGGCCGTGCGCCAGGGGCACGGGATGGTCAACTTCCAGCCGATGATCGAGGTAGACCTGACGGTGAGCCCCGAGGGGCTGCCGCCCTATCCGGTCACCGTCAAGCAGGTCATCCCGCAGGTCCAGCTGGGCCGTGCCCAGGCCGGGACGGCGGTGCACGTGAAGGTGGACCCGAACGACCCGGCCCTCGTCTGGATCGACTGGAACCGGGCCTGACCGATGGCTTGTCCCGCCACGGCCGCCGGGGGGGCGCGGCATGAGCCGGGTCGGCACGCACTCGTTCCTGCTCGCCATCGTGGTTGGCGTCGCGGCGGGCATCGCGCTCGGCCAGATGCTCGCCGACGCGCTCCTGTAGGAGCGGCTACGGTGCGCCCGTGGCCCGTGCCGCCGCGAACGCCATCCCGGAGAACCTGGCCGACCTCGTAGGCGGCACGCCGCTGGTCCGCCTCACCCGCGTGGCGCCGGATTGCGGCGTCGAGCTGCTGGCCAAGCTGGAGGCGTACAACCCCGGCGGCAGCGTGAAGGACCGCATCGGCGTGGCCATGATCGAGGCCGCCGAGCGCGAGGGGAAGATCGAGCCGGGCCGCACCACGATCGTGGAGCCCACCTCGGGAAACACCGGCATCGCCCTGGCGTTCGTGTGCGCCGCCAAGGGCTACGACCTCGTGCTTGCCATGCCGCAGGGCATGAGCCGCGAGCGCGAGGGGCTGCTGCGCCTCTACGGCGCGGAGGTGCTGATCACGGAGTCGATGGGCGGGATGAACGAAGCCGTGGAGGCCGCGGAGCGGATCGCGGCCGAGCGCGGCGACTGCTTCATCCCCGACCAGTTCTCCAACCCCGCCAACCCCGAGGTCCACAGGCGCACGACGGCGGAGGAGATCTGGTCCGACACCGACGGCAACGTCGACGTGCTCGTGGCGGGTGTCGGCACCGGCGGCACGATCACCGGCGCGGGCGAGCGGCTGAAGGAGCACAACCCCGGCCTGCACGTGGTGGCGGTGGAGCCCAGGTCCTCGCCCGTCATCTCCGGCGGCATGCCCGGCCCGCACAAGATCCAGGGCATCGGGGCGGGCTTCGTGCCGTCCGTCCTCAACCGCGACGTGCTCGACGAGATCGTCGGCGTGGACGACGAGGACGCGATCGACACCGCGCGCCTGGTCTCGCGTCGTGAGGGCATCCTCGCCGGCATCTCCGGCGGCGCGGCGCTGTGGGCGGCGATCGAGGTGGGCAACCGGCCCGAGCTCACCGGCAAGCGCGTCGTCGTGGTGATGCCGGACTCCGGCGAGCGCTACGTCTCCACGCCCTTCTTCGCCCCGTGACGCTGGACCTGCGCGGCGTAGCGTGCCCCCTCAACTGGGTGCGGACCAAGCTGGCGCTGGAGGAGCTGGCCCCGGGGGAGCGGCTCGTGCTGCTGCTCGACCCCGGCGAGCCCATCGAGAGCGTGCCGGCCTCCGCGCGCGAGGTCGGGCACGAGGTGACGGTGGAGGGGGCGACCGTCACCATCGTCAGGCGATGAGCCTGAGCGACGCCGACCTCGAGCGCTACTCGCGCCAGCTCGTGCTGCCCGAGTGGAGCGGCGCGGCGCAGCAGCGCCTGGCGGAGGCGAGCGCGGTGGTGGTCGGGGCGGGCGCGCTCGGCTGTCCCGCCGCGGCGTATCTCGCGGGCGCGGGCGTGGGGCGGCTCGGACTGGTGGACTCCGACGTCGTGGAGCTCTCCAACCTCCACCGCCAGCCTCTGCACTCCACGCCCGACATCGGGGTCGGCAAGGCGGAGAGCGCCGGGGCGAAGCTGCGCCTGCTCAACCCTGGCTGCCTGGTGGAGACCTATCCGGTGCGGATGGAGGAGATGAACGCGGAGGCCATCCTGGCCGGCGCCGACGTGGTGGTGGACTGCTCGGACTCCTTCCCCACGCGTTACCTGGTGAACGACGCGTGCTGCGCCCAGGGGATCGCGCTGGTGGAGGGCGGCGTGCTCGGCTTCTCCGGCCTGGTGCTCGCCATCCGGCCGGGGCAGAGCGCGTGCTACCGCTGCGCGTTCCCCAGCGAGCCGCCGGAGGGCTCGGTGCCGTCCTGTCGCGAGGCCGGCGTGCTTGGGGCCACCGCGGGGATCGTGGGGTCGATGCAGGCGCTCGAGGCGCTCAAGCTGCTCACCGGCGCGATGCCCGCCCGCACCGACACGATCCTCTCCCTCGACGCCGCCACGATGGAGCTCACGCACGTGCGCACGGCCCGCCGCGGGGATTGCCCGGCATGTGCGCCACAATCTCGGGTGTAGCCATGCTCGGCCTAGGCACCCTCACCCGCGTCGCACGCGAGCTGCGCCAGGATCTCACGGCGGCGCAGGACCGCGACCCGGCGGCACGCGACATCGGGCGCGCGGAGATCCTCCTCACCTACGGGGGCGTGCAGGCGCTGCTGGCCCACCGGGTCGCGCACGCGCTTCACGAGCAGAGCGTGCCGCTGGCGCCGCGCGCCGTCGCCTACGTCAGCCGGCTTGCCACCGGGGTCGAGATCCACCCGGCCGCCCAGATCGGCGACGCCCTGTTCATCGACCACGGCAGCGGTGTCGTGATCGGGGAGACGGCGGAGATCGGGCACAACGTGACGCTCTACCAGGGCGTCACCCTCGGCGGCACGGGGTTCGCACGCGGCAAGCGCCATCCCAGCGTGGGGGACAACGTGGTGGTGGGCTCGGGCGCCAAGCTGCTCGGCCCGATCGAGGTGGGCCACTGCGCGAAGATCGGCGCCAACTCCGTCGTCATCGACGACGTCCCGCCCAACTCCACCGTGGTCGGCAACCCCGGGCACACAGTGCGCGTGGACGGCCGCAAGCCCGACAGCCCCGACGCCGACTGGGCACACCTCCCCGACCCGGTAGCCGACGCCCTGAAGGGCCTCGCCGAGCGCATCGGCGAGCTCGAGTCCATGCTTGCCGACGTCACGGGGCGCGAGCAGAAGCGGCCGGCGGAGGTCAAGCCGCTGCGCCAGGGCAAGCGCCACAACCCGGCCAGCGGGTGAGCGGCAGCGTCATCGCCGTCAGCTCCAGCGCCTCCCACGGGCCGGTCAAGGCCAACCGGGACGGCATCCGGCTGCTGGCCGGGCTCGGGGTGGAGGGCGACGCGCACCTGGGGGAGACGGTCATGCACCTTTCGCGGCGCAGGCGCGATGCCACGCAGCCCAACCTGCGCCAGGTGCACCTCATCCACTCCGAGCTGCACGGCGAGCTGGCCGCCGCGGGCTTCTCGGTGTCGGCCGGCCAGATGGGGGAGAACGTCACCACCCGCGGCGTGGACCTGCTCGGGCTGCCGGCCGGCGCGCGGCTGAGCCTCGGCCCGGGTGGAGCGGTGGTGGAGGTCACGGGCCTTCGCAACCCGTGTGCCCAGCTCGACGGCATCCAGCCGGGGCTGATGGAGGCCACGCTGGAGCGCCGTGAGAACGGCGAGCTGCTGCGCAAGGCGGGCGTGATGGCCGTGGTGGTCGAGGGCGGCGAAGTGCGGCCCGGCGATGCCATCCGCGTGGAGTTGCCGGACGGGCCCCACCGCCCGCTCGAACCCGTCTAGCGCTAGTAGAAGACGGTCCGCGTGCGGTGGCGCGGCAGCGCCTTGTAGCGCGGCTCCTGGCCGCGGTTCCAGAGCATCACGTCGAGTGTGCGGGGCGGCACGCCCAGCTCGCGCGCGATCAGCTCGCAGGCATGCAGCGCACAGGCGCGGATCTCGCGCTCCCGCTCGCCCGGGGGCAGCAACTCGCCGCCGTCGATGTGCGCCGCGAGGTCGGGGTGGTAGCGCAGCACGCCGTCCACGCGCAGGACGTGGGGGACGAGGTTGTCGGCGAAGATCGTGAGCCGGTCGAGATCCGCGAACTCGGCCACGCCCGCCAGCGCGAGGTCGTTCGCCGTGATCTGGGCGCGCTTGAAGAAGCCCGTGTCGTCGAAGAAGGGCATCCCGTGCGCCAGCAGCTCGGCCAGGCGCTCGGCCGAGCCGCCCGCCGCGTCGATCGCGTCCAGCGCGCTGCGCTCCCCGAGGAACGCGCCCAGGTCGCGCAGGGCGACCGCGTAGAGATCCATCAGCTCGTGCCCGGGCTCCTGGCCGAGGACGAGCGCCACGCGCTCGCCGTCTGTGGCGCGCAGGTCGGCGGGCGACCACGGGCCGTTCTCGCGCCAGTGGTCGGCCAGCGCCCAGGCCACCGTGTAGTAGCCGGAGCAGCCGGGACGCTTGCGCAGCGTGGGGAACCAGCCCGAGCCGAAGTTGATCGCGTCGAGCGCCAGCAGGTACGCGGCCACACCCTCGCGGGAGCCCTCCAGGTAGTGCTTCTCGGGGTCCAGCACGGGCTCAGGGCCGGGCTCGACATCGCCCAGCCGGCCGGCGTCGATCTCCACCCAGCGCGCGGTCGCGGCCACCTCCGCGCAGCGCTCGCGCACGTCGTCGCAGAGGCCCACGCCGCCCAGGCTACGCGGCCGCAGCGCTCTCTATCCTCGAACGGGTGAGCACCACCGCCGCCGCCGACCAGCTCCTGGAGGGCCTCAACGAGCCCCAGCGCGCGGCGGTGCTGCACGGGGAGGGCCCGCTGCTCATCCTCGCGGGCGCCGGATCCGGCAAGACGCGCGTCCTCACCCACCGCATCGCCTACCTGGTCCAGACCGGCCGGGCGCACCCCGGCGAGATCCTCGCCATCACCTTCACCAACAAGGCCGCGGGGGAGATGCGCGAGCGCGTGGAGCAGCTCGTGGGCGGCCAGGCGCGCCGGATGTGGGTCATGACCTTCCACTCGGCCTGCGCACGCATGCTCCGGGCCCACGCCGAGCGCCTGGGCTACAAGCGCGCCTTCACGATCTACGACGAGGACGACTCCCTGCGCCTGGTCAAGCGCTGCGTGGAGGAGCTGGACGTCGACCCCAAGCGCTTCACCCCGCGCGCCATCAAGCGCCAGATCTCCGACGCCAAGAACGACCTGAAGGACCCGGACGGCTACCGCGAGGGCATCGGCTCCTTCTTCGAGCAGACGGTGGCCGACGTGTACGCGCTCTACGAGCGCCGCATGCTCGAGATGAACGCCATGGACTTCGACGACCTGCTCGTGCGCTGCGTCAACGTGCTCGAGCTCTTCCCCGAGGTCCGCGCCGGCTACCAGTCCACCTTCAAGCACGTGCTGGTGGACGAGTACCAGGACACCAACCGCGCCCAGTACCGCCTGCTGCAGCTCATCGCGGGCGAGCACCGCAACCTGTGCGTGGTGGGCGACGACGACCAGTGCCTGATGGCGGGCACTCTGGTCACGATGGGCGACGGCTCTGTTGTGCCGATCGAGAGTGTGCGAGAAGGGGACGAGGTGCTGTCGGTTCTCGCACCGGGGCAGTTCGGTCCATCGCGGGTGCTGCGGGTGCACGCCGCGCGGGCAACCGACGGAATAGCAGTAAGGATGGAGTCCGGTCGGATGCTGGTGTCCACGCCCGAACACATGCACTTCGCCGCCGGTTGTACGGATCTGGGGGCTATACCAACCGAATCCGTTCAATCGACGTCGAACACCGCGGTCCTGGAGGCAATCGGTGCCCGGACGGGCCTTCCCCTCATTGTCGCCGTTGACGTCAGGCCCGGCATGGCGATGCTCGGAGAACAAGGCGAGTACGACCGAGTGCAGAGCGCACAGCGCATCGCCCTCAACGCCACCGTCCACGACCTCGACATCGCCGAGACCCACAACTTCATCGCCAACGGCATCGTCACCCACAACTCGATCTACAGCTTCCGCGGCGCCGACATCCGCAACATCCTCGACTTCGAGGACGACTTCGAGACCGCCACCGTCGTCAAGCTCGAGCAGAACTACCGCTCCACCCAGACCATCCTCGACGCCGCCAACGCGGTCATCGCCAACAACCGCGGGCGCAAGGAGAAGGCGCTCTGGTCGGAGCTGGGGCGCGGCGAGCCGGTGCACCTGCGCGAGCTCGAGGACGAGTTCGCCGAGGCGCGCTTCGTGGTGGGGGAGATCGAGCGCCGGGTGGACGAGGGCGAGTCGCGCGACGAGATGGCCGTCTTCTACCGCACCAACGCTCAGAGCCGGGTGCTGGAGGAGGTGCTGGTCCGCTACGACGTCGGCTACCAGGTCATCGGCGGGCGCAAGTTCTACGAGCGCAAGGAGATCCGTGACGGGCTCGCCTACCTCACCTTTCTCGTCAACCCGAGCGACGCCATCGCCTTCCAGCGCATTGCCGGCTCGCCGCGGCGCGGCATCGGCGACACCACCCAGCAGCGCATCGTGGGGCACGCCAACACCATCGGCGAGCAGGTGTGGGAGATCGCGGCGCGGCCCGACCTCGTGCCCGGCCTGGGCGCGGCGGCGGTCAAGGCCGTGGGCCGCTTCATGTCCGTGATGGAGCGCCTGCGCGAGCGTGCCGAGGGCGGCGCCGCCGTGGGCGACCTGCTCGAGGAGACGCTCCACGAGGTCGGGTACATCGAGGCTCTGCAGGCGGAGCGCACGATCGAGGCGGAGGGCCGGCTGGAGAACCTCGAGCAGCTCGTGGAGGGCGCGCGCGAGTACCACGAGACGGAGGAGGAGCCGTCGGTCGACGGGTACCTGGAGAGCATCTCCCTGCGCGCCGACACCGACGAGCTCACCGACGACGCCGGCATCGTTACGCTCATGACGCTGCACAGCGCGAAGGGGCTCGAGTACCCGGTGGTGTTCGTCATCGGCTGCGAGGACGGCGTGTTCCCGTCATCGCGCGCGATCGAGGCCGGAGACCTCGAGGAGGAGCGCCGGCTCTGCTACGTGGGGCTCACGCGCGCTCAGCGCGAGCTCCATCTCACCTACGCGCGCACACGCGCGCGCCACGGTGCGCGCGAGTGGAACGCGCCCAGCCGGTTCCTCGCCGAGGTCCCGCCCGAGCTCACGGACGCCGAGGAGCACCTGGCGCCCGCCCGCGTATCGGCCACGAGCTGGGGCTCGCCCGCGCCCGCCGCCTCCCGGCCCGAGCCGCGCCCGTCCGGCGCGGCGTTCGCGATCGGCGACGACGTGCTCCACGCCAAGTTCGGCGAGGGCGTGGTCACCGGCAAGGAGCCCGGCGGCATCGTCATCGTGCGCTTCCCGGCGGAGGGGGAGAAGAAGCTGATGGAGGACTACGCCCCGCTCAAGAAGGTGTCATGACCCCCCAGGCGACCACCACGATCATCGACGGCAAGCAGGTGGCCGCGGACACGCGCGGGCGCATCCGCGGCGAGGTGTCCGCGTTCCGCGACGAGCACGGCTTCGCGCCCGGCCTGGCCACTGTGCTGGTGGGCGACGACCCCGCCTCGCACGTCTACGTGGGCCACAAGCGCAGGGACTGCGCCGAGGTGGGGATGGAGTCCATCCACGCCGAGCTGCCCGCCGACGTCGCGCAGGACGAGCTGGCCGCCCGGCTGCGCGAGCTGGGCGAGGACCCGCGCGTGAACGGCATCATCCTCCAGCTGCCGCTGCCCGATGGCCTCGACGCCGACGCCCTCATCCCCCTCATCCACCCCGACAAGGACGTGGACGGCCTCACGCCGGTCAGCGCCGGCCGGCTGGTGCAGGGCCGCGAGGGCATGGTCCCGTGCACGCCCGCGGGGGTCATGGAGCTGCTGCGCCACGCCGGCGCGGAGCTGCGCGGGGCCGAGGCCGTGGTGGTCGGGCGCTCCAACCTCGTGGGCAAGCCCCTGGCCCACCTGCTGCTGGCCCGGCACGCCACCGTCACCGTCTGCCACTCGCGCACGCGCGACCTCGCCGAGGTGTGCCGCCGCGCCGACGTGCTCGTGGCCGCAGTCGGCGTGCCGCGCCTGGTGACGGGGGAGATGGTCAAGGAGGGCGCCGTGGTCATCGACGTGGGCATCAACCGCGTGGACGGCAAGCTCGTGGGCGACGTGGACTTCGACTCCGCCGCCCCGCGCGCGGGCGCAATCACCCCCGTCCCCGGCGGCGTCGGGCCCATGACGCGGGCGATGCTGCTGGCCAACACGCTCGAGGCGGCCCGCCTGCAGGCCGCCGCGCGGTAGCGTTCCGGCCCTGATGGACCTCGGACGACTGCGCGGAACCGACTACGTGGTGGGCGTGCTGGCGGCGGCGCTGCTGGGCTCGCTGTTCCTGGACTGGTACGAGACCCCCACCGGCAGCACCCTGAGCGCCTTCGATGCCTACGGCGCCACCGACATCGTCCTTGCCCTCTTCGCCGTCATGGCGCTCGCCCTCGTCGGCCTCACCGCCACCCAGCGCACCTCGGCGGTGCCCGTCGCGTGGGGCGCTCTCAGCGCCGGGGTCTCCCTGGTGGTCCTTCCCTTCGTGGTCGTCGCCGCGCTGAGCGTGCCCGAGGACGGCTACACGCGCGGGGTCGGTCCCGTGCTCGGCCTCGCGCTGACGCTTGCCCTCATCGGCGCGGTCTGGTCCACCCTCCGCAGCGAGCGGCCCGGCCCGGCCTTCGCCCGCACCAGCCGCGCCGAGGTCGAGAAGCTCCCCGCGCCGCGACCGTGACGTTCGAGCGCCTGAAGCGCGCCGATTGGATCGCCTGGGGCGCGGCGCTGGTGCTGGTCGCCTCGCTCGCCCTGGACTGGTACGGCACCCAGCTCGGCGACGAGGCCCGCCGCATCGAGGGCCTGGCCGAACCGTCGGAGACGCCGTCCGGCCAGGTGGAGCGCGACGTGCGCGAGGACGCCCGGGTCATCGCCGAGGGCGAGGAGCGCAACGCCTTCCAGGCCGACGGGGCCATCGACCGCGTGATCCTCGTCGTGCTGCTCGCGGCCGCGCTGCTCATCGTCGTCGCGGTGTTCGTCCGGGCCGGCGGCCGCAGCCCGGCAAAGCCGATGGCCGCGGCTGCCGTGGCCGGCGCGGCCGGCGCCGTGCTCGTGGCCTACCGGATCGTGCAGGAGCCGGGGCTGGACGCCGGCACCACCGTCAAGGTCGGCGCGCTGCTCGCGCTGGTGGCCTCGGGTGTGCTCGCCCTCGCCGCACGCACCTCCGCGCGCGCGGAGCGAGAGGAGGTGCCCGCGGCACCCACGAGCGCCGCGTGATCCAGGTCGGCGGCTTCCAGGGCTCCTGAACACCCACGAACGTCGCTCGCCGGCCCCTATACGGGGCAGCGAGCGACGTTCGCCGCGGGAGTTGCGCGCTGGGGCGGGATGAGGGAGGCTCGGCGCAATGCGCGCGACCTTCGCCATCCTCGTCCTCGCCGCTCTCCTGGCCCTCCCGAGCGCGGCGCACGCCGCCACGGTGAGCCGTACTGGCAGCGTGCTCACGTTCGTCGCCCACGCCGGTGAGCGCAACAACGTGAACGTGGAGGCCGCGAGCCCGCAGACCCTCATCATCACCGACCCGGGCCGCCCGGTGGTCATCGCCGCCGGCAGCGACTGCACCGAGCTCGACCCCGCGAGCCCGGGCTCGGGCGCCCAGTGCGCGGCCCCGCCCGGCACCGTGCTCGCGCTCGCGCTCGGCGACGCGGATGACCGCTACCTCGCGGAGGACGGCGTCACGCTCCCCGAGACCATCGCCGGGCAGGACGGCGACGACCGGATCGTGGCGGGTGCCGGCGCCGGCGGGTTGAGCGGCGGCGCGGGTGACGACACGCTCGACGGCGGCGACGGCAACGACACGCTGCGCGGCGATGACGGCGCCGACCTCCTTCGCGGCGGCAGCAGCGCCGACGACCTCGACGGCGGCCCCGGCGACGACCGCGTGGACGCGCGCACGGGCGGCGGGCACGACAGGGTCACCTGCGCACCCGACGGCGGTGACGACGCCATCATCCGCGGGCGCACCGAGACGCTCCAGGACTGCGGCTCGAGGCCGCGCGCCTCGCTGCGCGTGCCCCGCCAGCGCATCGGCGCGTTCTTCGACGACGACGGCTTCGACTTCCGCGTGCGCTGCAGCGAGCCCTGCGCGATCGAGTGGGAGATCGTGGCGCGCGACCGCTCCACGCGCCGGCGCATCCACCAGCGCGACCGCCGCCTCGACAAGGCGCGGCCCCGTACCGACGCCGACGGCTTCCCGCGCTACCTCGACGCGGGCGCCAACGAGCTGCACGCCCGCCCGAACGGGCGCGCCACCCGCCGCGACATCCGCGCGGCGCGCCGGCTGCGGCTGCGGCTGGTGGTCACCGTGATCGGCCGCAACAGCGTCGAGCGCACGCTGGCGCGCAACATCACGCTGCGCCGCTGAGACCTATCATCCCCGCCCGATGATCGACCGCGACCAGGTCCTGCACGTCGCGCGCCTCGCCCGCCTGGAGCTGAGCGAGGACGAGGTCGAGCGCATGTCGGGCGAGCTGTCGAAGATCCTCGACCACATCGAGAAGATCGGCGAGCTCGACGACCTCGACGGCGTAGAGCCCACCTCGCACGTCGTCGCGCTCGAGAACGTGCTGCGCCCCGACGAGCCGCGCCCGAGCTGGCCGCGCGAGCGGGTGCTGGCCGAGGCGCCCGACGCGGCCGGCAACGGCTTCCGCGTCCCGAGCCCGGGCGCGTGAGCGACGTCGCCGACCTGACCGCGGCGCAGGCCGCCGAGCGCGTGCGCGCCGGTGACGTCTCCGCAGGGGAGCTCTTCGACCTCTACCGGGAGCGAGCGGCCGCCGACGACCTCAACGCCTTTCTCTGGGTGGCCGGCGACGCGCCGGCCGACCCGCCACCCGACTCGCCACTGGGCGGCGTGCCGCTCGGCGTGAAGGACCTCTTCTGCGTTGAGGACGTGCCGAGCTGCGCCGGCTCGCGCATCCTCGAGGGCTACCGCCCGCCATACACGGCCACGGCCGTGCGCAAGCTCAGCGAGGCCGGGGCGCCCATGCTGGGCAAGACGAACATGGACGAGTTCGCCATGGGCTCGTCCAACGAGAACTCGGGCTTCGGCCCGGTGAAGAACCCGTGGGACCCCACGCGCGTGCCCGGCGGATCCAGCGGCGGCTCGGCGGCCGCGGTGGCCGGCGGACTGGTGCCGTGGGCCATCGGCACCGACACCGGAGGCTCCATCCGCCAGCCCGCGGCGCTCTGCGGCATCGTCGGCCTCAAGCCCACCTACGGCGCCGTCTCGCGCTACGGGATGATCGCCTTCGCCTCCTCGCTGGACCAGTGCGGCCCACTGACCCGAGACGTCACCGACGCCGCGCTGCTGTTCCGCCACATGGTGGGCCGTGACACGTGCGACTCCACGAGCGTGGGCTTCCCCGAGGAGGTGGCGCTGCCAACCGCGGAGCGCCTGGACGGCATGCGCTTCGGCGTTCCGCCCGAGCTCACCGGCGAGGGCATCGAGCCGGGGGTGCGCGAGGTGTTCGAGGCCACGCTGAAGCAGATCGAGGACCTGGGCGGCTCACTGGAGGAGGTCGCCCTGCCGCACGCCGGCCACGGCATCTCGGCCTACTACGTGCTGGCCCCCGCCGAGGCGTCCGCCAACCTCGCCCGCTACGACGGCGTGCGCTTCGGCACGCGCAGCAGCGGCAACGGCGACCTGCTCTCGATGTACGAGAAGACGCGCGCGGAGGGCTTCGGAGCGGAGGTCAAGCGCCGCATCATGCTCGGCACCTACGCGCTCTCCTCGGGCTACTACGACGCCTACTACGGGCGGGCGCAGAAGGTGCGCACGAAGATCGCGGAGGACTTCGCCACGGCGTTCGAGCGGGTGGACCTGATCGTCACGCCAACGTCGCCCACTGTGGCCTTCAAGCTGGGCGAGCGCACCGGCGACCCGCTGGCCATGTACATGTCGGACTTCTGCACCGTGCCCATGCCGCTGGCGGGCATCCCGGCCATCTCCATCCCCGGCGGGCTGTCCGACGGCCTGCCGGTCGGCATCCAGCTGGCCGGCCCGGCCTTCAGCGAGAACCGTGTCCTCGACGCCGCCCACGCGCTGGAGGGGGCCATCGGCTTCGACGGGGAGCCCTGGCGTGCATAGGTACGAGCCGGTCATCGGGCTCGAGATCCACGTGCAGCTGCGCACGCGCACGAAGATGTTCTGCGGCTGCGCGCTGTCGTTCGGCGAGGAGCCCAACACCTACACGTGCCCCGTCTGCCTCGGCCACCCGGGCACGCTGCCGGTGCCCAACGCGGAGGCCATCCACTTCGCGCTGATGATCGGTATGGCGTTCGACTGCGAGATTGCGCCGCGCTCGATCTTCCACCGCAAGAACTACTTCTATCCCGACAACCCGAAGGCGTACCAGATCTCCCAGTACGACATTCCGCTTGCGCGCAACGGCCGGCTGGGGGAGGTGCGCATCCACCGCGTGCACGTGGAGGAAGACGCCGCCAAGCTCGTGCACGCCGGGGCGTCGGGCCGCATCCACGGCGCCGAGAGCTCCGTGGTGGACTTCAACCGCGGCGGCACCCCGCTGGTCGAGATCGTCACCGAGCCCGACATCAAGAGCCCCGCCGAGGCCGCCGACTTCGGCCGCCTGCTCCGGGCCACGCTGCGGGCCATGGGCGTCTCGGACGTGAACATGGAGGAGGGGTCGCTGCGCATCGACGGCAACGTGTCCATCCGCCCGGTGGGGGAGGCCACCCTCGGCACGAAGACCGAGCTCAAGAACATGAACTCCTTCCGCTTCCTCGAGCGCGGCCTGGACGCGGAGATCGCCCGCCAGGAGGCGCTCGTGCACGAGGGAGGGGAGGTGGAGCAGGAGACGCTGCACTTCGATCCCCAAAGCGGCGCGCTCACCAGCCTCCGCTCCAAGGAGGAGGCGCACGACTACCGCTACTTCCCCGAGCCCGACCTGGTGCCGCTGGCGCCCACCGAGCAGATGCTGGAGCGCGCCCGCGCGGCGCTCCCCGAGCTGCCGGTGGCCCGGGCGGATCGCCTGGAGCGCGACCACGGCCTCAACGCGGACACCGCCAGGCAGCTCGCCTTCCGCGGCGAGCTGGGCGACTACTTCGAGCAGGCCCTGGCGGCCGACGGCGCCGAGGCCGGCGCGCTCGCCAACTGGGTCACCAACGAGCTGGTGGCCCGTCTCGGCGACGAGGACCCGCTGGAGTCGAAGGTCGAGCCTGCCGCGCTCGCCCGCCTCGTGGGCCTGGTGGGGGAGAAGGCCATCTCCGCCTCCGCCGCCAAGGAGGTGCTCGCCACCCTGGCGGCCGAGGGCGGCGACCCCCAGGCGATCGTCGAGGCCAAGGGCCTGGCCATGGCCGGCGACGACGAGCTGGGCGGCATAGTGGACCGCGCGATGGCCGACAACGCGGACGCCGTCGAGAAGGTCCGCGCCGGCGAGGACAAGGCCATCGGCGCC
Organism: Thermoleophilaceae bacterium; assembly: GCA_040901445.1. Lineage (GTDB taxonomy): Bacteria > Actinomycetota > Thermoleophilia > Solirubrobacterales > Thermoleophilaceae > JBBDYQ01. Next base: position 518,736 of record JBBDYQ010000025.1, read on the forward strand.
ATCGTCGGCGCGGTCATGCGCGAGACAAAAGGCCGCGCGGACGGCGGCGAGGTGCAGCGTATGATCCGGGACAGGCTCTGAGACCGGCACGAGGAGGTGCGCGGCTCGAGCGTGGCGCGTTCGGCGTCTGGCTCATCCACGCCTTCTCGGGCGCACCCTGGCGCCTTCGCCGGCGACTGCCACAGCGGATGCGCCCGGCGCTCAGCGCCGCCCGCCGCTAGCCTGCGGCCCCATTGGCCTGGAACGTCGTCATCGCCGGGGGCGGCTTCGGGGGGCTGTACGCCGCCCGCCGCCTGGAGCGCAAGCTGCCGCGCCACAGCGCGCGCATCACGCTCGTTGCCGACAGCAACTTCCTCCTCTACACACCGCTGCTTCCCGGCGCGGCGGCCGGCACCCTGGAGCCGCGGCATGTGGTCGTGCCCGTCCGCGAGGAGCTCGAGTGGACCGACGTGCGCATCGGCCGCGTGGCCGGCGCCGACCCGCAGAAGAACGAGCTGCGCTACTGCGGCTTCGACGGCGAGGAGCGTGTCGAGCGCTATGACCAGCTCGTGGTGGCGCTCGGCAGCGTCAGCCGCGTACTGCCCGTGCCGGGCCTGGCTGAGCACGGCCTCGGCTTCAAGACGCTCGCCGATGCCATCGCCCTGCGCAACCGCGCCCTGCTCAACCTCGAGATCGCGGAGACGCTCGACGATCCGCAGCAGCGGCGCGAGTACCTCACCTTCGTCTTCGTGGGAGCCGGCTACGCCGGGCTGGAGGGCATCGCCGAGCTGCAGAACTACGTGGCCGACGTGATCGACCGCTACCCGCGCTGCCGGCTCGACGGCACCCGCTGGGTGCTGGTCGAGGCGCTGGACCGGGTCATGTACGAGATCCCGGCGCCGCTCGCCGAGTTCGCCTCGCGCGAGCTGCGCGGGCGCGGCATCGAGATCCGCACCAGCACGCGGCTGGACTCCCTCGACGCGCGCTCGGCCACGCTGTCCGACGGCGAGCGGATTCCCACGCGCACGGTCTGCTGGACCGCGGGCGTCAAGCCGCCGCCGGTGGTGGGAGAGCTGGGCCTGCCTCTCACCGACGGCGGCCGGATCGACGCCGACGAGACACTCCGGGTCAGGGGGCACGAGAGCGTGTGGGCCATCGGCGACGCCGCCGCGGTGCCCGACCCCGCCCGCAAGGGCAAGCCCTGCCCGCCCACCGCCCAGCACGCCATCCGCCAGGGCCGCCTGGTGGCCGACAACGTGGCGGCGGCCCTGGGGCGCGGTCGCATCAGGAAGTTCCGCTACCGGACGCTCGGCGTGTTCGTGGACATGGGCCAGCACGAGGCGGTGGCCACCATGGCCTTCGTGCGCCTGCGGGGCTTCCCGGCATGGTTCGCGGCGCGCACCTACCACCTGGCGATGATGCCGGGCTTCGTGCGCAAGCTGAGGTTGATGGCGGATTGGACGGTGGGTCTGCTCTTCGGCCGCGCCGCCGCCGAGCTGGGCCAGCTCGGCCATCCGCCGGGGCTCGACCCGCCCCCGGAGGCCGAGTGATGCCGGAGCTGTCCTATCGCGAGGGCGGCCAGAGCGACCTGGAGGCCTCCTTCGACCTCTCCCAGCGGGCCATGCACGAGGCCGCTCGCCGGCAGCGCCTGACGAGCCGGGACCTCGGCGACGAGGAGATCGCCGACCACTGGAGCCGCCACCGGACGCTCGTGGAGTTCCTCACGGCGCAGCAGGACGCGCGCTTCTGGCTGTGCGAGGAGGGGGACGAGCTGGTGGGGTTCGCGCGTGTCGTGCGCTTTGGCGACATGGAGGAGCTCAACGAGCTCATGGTCCACTCCGAGTACCAACATCGCGGCATCGGCCGCTCGCTGCTGGAGCGCTGCTGGCCCGGCGACCCGTCGCCGGAGATGGGCCGCGCGTGCGTGGCGCTGGGCACCCCGGACAACCTCTCCCTGTACACGGAGTTCGGCGTCATGCCGATAGCCGGCCACTGGCACCTGCTCCAGCCCACGAAGCAGTACGAGGAGCAGCGCTCGCTCGAGATCGACTCCACCGACCCGGGGGTGAGCATGCTGAAGGGCGACCGCGCAGCGGCGGAGTGGAAGCGGCTCGAGCCCGCCGCCCTCGGCTACGACCGCTCCGCGCTGCACGACTTCTTCGGGCGCGACCGCGTCTGCCTGGCATCGATGGATCTCGAGGCGGGCCATGCCCGCGCGCTCTGCTGGGTGTCGAGCCGGGGCGAGATCGGTCCGGCGGTGGGCACCACCACCGAGGATCTCGTCCCGGTGGTGCTCGCCGCCCTCGACCGCGTGGCGCGCACGCAGGAGCCCGAGAACCTGCGCGTGTTCTGCACGACCACGAGCTGGTGGCTGCTGCGGCGCCTGCGCGGGCTCGGCTTCCAGGTGTTCTGGCCCGCCTGGATCATGAGCTCGGTGCCCATCCCGGGCCTGGACCGGTACACGCCCGCCATGCCGCCACAGCTACTCTGAGGACATGAGCGAAGCAATCGCCGACATCGGCAAGAAGGGACTCGCCCTCGGCGTCCTCCTCGTCGGGGCCTGGCTGCTGTTCAAGGTCGTCATCGGAGTTGTCGCCACGGTCGCGTGGATCGTGGTCGCCGTGCTCGCCGTCGTGGCCGTGATCTGGGCCATCGGCGTGCTGCGCTGACGACCGCGCCCACAGCGTGGAGTTCCTGGTCATCCTGTTCTTCTTCGGCCTGTCGGCCGGGACGGTCGGGAAGATCAAGGGCAGCTCGTTCCTGCTCTGGTTCCTGATCGGCTTCTGCCTCCCGGTGCTGGGCACGCTCGCGGCCATCTTCTACCGCTGGGAGCGCGAGGAGCCCAAGCGCACCTGCGACGAGTGCGGCAACGTCGTCGGACTGCACGTGCAAGTGTGCACCCGCTGCGGCAATGACCTGGATTTCCCGGCGGTAGACTGACTCGTTCGGACCCGCCAAGTCCCCGAAAGGAGCAGTGCCGAGCATGCGAGCCGTCGACGCCATCATGGAGTGCCTCAAGGCCGAGGGCGTCGAGCACGTATTCGGCATCCCCGGCGGGGCCAACCTCCCCACCTACGACGCGCTCTATGACGCGGGCATCCGGCACATCCAGTGCCGCCACGAGCAGGGCGCGGGCCACGCGGCGGAGGGCTACGCCAAGGCCTCGGGCAAGGTCGGAGTGGCGCTCGCCACCTCGGGGCCCGGCGCCACCAACCTCATCACCGCGATCGCGGACGCGATGATGGACTCGGTGCCCACCGTGTTCATCACGGGCCAGGTGCGCACGGAGCTCATCGGCACCGACGGCTTCCAGGAGGCCGACATCACCGGCATCACCATGCCGGTGGTCAAGCACTCCATCCTCATCCAGGACCCGCGCGACATCCCGACGGCGATCCACGAGGCGTTCCACATCGCCCGCACCGGCCGGCCCGGCCCCGTGCTGGTGGACGTCCCTCAGGACCTCTCGCGCGCGGACATCCCCTACGAGCCGGTGGACCGGGTCCACCTGCCGGGCTACCAGCCCACAACGGAGGGCAACGCCAAGCAGATCCGCCTGGCGGCCAAGGCACTCGCCAACGCCCGCCGGCCCGTGATCTATGCCGGCGGTGGGGTCATCAACGCCGAGGCGGCCAGGGAGCTGGTCGAGTTCGCCACCAGCGACCGCTTCCCGGTCACCTGCACGCTCATGGGGCTGGGCGGCTTCCCGGCGCCGCACGAGCACTGGCTGGGCATGCTCGGCATGCACGGCACGCGCAGCGCCAACTACGCGATGGACGAGGCCGACCTGATCTGCGCGGTCGGCGCCCGCTTCGACGACCGCATCACGGGCAAGCTGTCCGAGTTCGCGCCGCGGGCCAAGTTCATCCACATCGACATCGACCCCGCGGAGATCTCCAAGAACATCCCCGCGCACATCCCGATCGTCGGCGACGCCAAGAACATCCTGACCAAGCTCACGCGCGAGTACCGGGCGCTGGAGGCCGACTCGTCGCGGCTCGACGAGTGGTGGTCGCGCATCCGCAACTGGCAGGACAAGCACCCCCTGCGCTACGACGACTCCGAGGACTCGGAGATCAAGCCGCAGTACATGGTCCAGGCCATGTACGAGGCCACGGGCGGCGACGCCATCATCACCTCCGACGTCGGCCAGCACCAGATGTGGGCTGCGCAGTGGTACCACTTCCGCGAGCCGCGCCGGTGGATCAACTCGGGCGGCCTCGGCACGATGGGCTTCGGCCTCCCGTCGGCGCTCGGCGCCAAGGCGGCGATGCCGGACAGGGATGTGGTGTGCCTGGCCGGCGACGGGTCGCTGATCATGACCTGCCAGGAGTTGGCCACCTGCGTCACCGAGAACATCCCGGTGAAGGTGTTCATCATGAACAACGGCTATCTCGGCATGGTCCGCCAGTGGCAGGAGCTGTTCTGGGACAAGCGCTACTCCTCGGTCGAGATGGGCGCGAGCCCCGACTGGGTCAAGCTCGCCGACGCGTTCGGAGCGCTTGGCATGCGGGTCACGCACAAGGGCGAGCTGCTGGACGCCATGAAGACCGCCCTCGCGGAGGACGGGCCGGTGGTGGTGGACGTGCACGTCAGCCGCGAGGAGAACTGCTACCCGATGATCCCCGCAGGCCAGGCCGCGCGGGACATGGTGGGCTGATCGGGATGGGCGAGCCAGGCACCAAGGAGGTCCTGAACCTCGAGGACCTCGAGGCCGCGGGCGGAATCCACACCGGCCGCACGCACATCCTGTCGATCCTGGTGGAGAACAAGCCGGGCGTGCTCGCGCGGGTGGCCGGCCTGTTCTCCCGCCGCGGCTTCAACATCGCGACGCTGGCGGTGGGCCCCACCGACGACACCACGATCTCGCGCATCACGCTCACGGTCGACGGCGCCACCCACCCCATCGACCAGGTCACGAAGCAGCTCCACAAGCTGGTCAACGTGATCAAGATCCGCGACCTCGAGCCCGAGGAGAGCGTGGCGCGGGAGCTGGCGCTGTTCAAGGTCTCGGCAGACCCCGAGACCCGCGGTCAGATCATGCAGTTCACCGACATCTTCCGCGGGAAGGTGGTGGACGTGTCCAAGCGCTCCGTCACGGTCGAGATCACCGGCACGGACGACAAGATCGAGGCGTTCGAGCGCATGATCCGCCCGTTCGGGCTGATCGAGATGGTCCGTACCGGGGAAGTGGCGGTATCTCGCGGCAGGTCCGCGACCTAGCGGGCGCGGGCCCCTTCGCCCTCGACCCGGCGGACCGGGAGCTGCTCGATCGCCGGCTGGCGGCGGCGATCGCGCGCGCCCGCCGCGAGCGGCGGCGGGTCCTCGCTGCGGTCACGGTGCGCCTGGACCCGTCGCTCGACCTGTCCGCCGTCGTGCTCCGCTCGCGCCGGCCCGACGACCGCTTCTTCTGCCTGGAGCAGCCCGATCGCGACGGCTTCGCGCTCGCCGCCCTCGGTCAGGCGGCGGTGGTGGAGGCCCGCGGGGAGCGGCGGCTGAGCGAGCTCACCGCCGCCTGCCGCGCCATCGGCCGCGACGCCGAGACGGGCGATCCCGCGGCCGACGCCCGCGCGCCCGCTGCGAGCGGGCCCGTCTGGGTGGGCGGCGTGGCGTTCGCGCCGGATGGCGGCGCGGCACCCGAATGGCGCTCGCTGGCCCCGGCCCAGCTCGTGATGCCGGAGGTGTCGGTGGCGCGCGGCGGCTCGGAGGCGCGGCTCACCGTCACCGCCGTCGTGGACGGCGACGAGGACGCGTCGCGCATGGCCCACCGCCTGCTCGCCCGGCTGGCGGAGCTGGCGCCCGCGGACATGCCTCTCTCAGACCCCGACCCCGTCCGGACGCCGCGCGTCTCCAGCGCTGCCCCGCCCGAGCACTACGAGGCCGCCGTCGAGAGCGCGGTGGAACGCATCGTCCGCGGGGAGATCGAGAAGGTCGTGCTCGCGCGCGAGGTGCGCGTGCATGCGCCCGCGCCCATCGACCCGGCGCCCGTGCTCGATGGGCTGCGCACCGGCTTTCCCGCCTGCTACTGCTACTGCGTCGGCACCCCGGAGCTCGCCTTCGTGGGCGCCAGCCCGGAGCTGCTGGTGCGCCGCGACGGCGCCCGCGCCCAGACCGTGGCCCTCGCGGGCACCACGCGGCGCAGCGCCGATCCCGCGGTGGACGACCACCTGGGCGAGCAGCTGCGACAGAGCGCGAAGGACCGCGCCGAGCAGGCCATCGTCAGCCGCCGGATCGAGCGCGCCCTGCGCCCGCTGAGCGTGTGGGTGGCCGCCGCCGGCGAGCCCGTGCTCGTCAAGGTTCAGAACGTCCAGCACCTGGCCACGCCGATCCGGGCGCAGCTCCGCAACCCGGTGGCGCTGCTCGAGCTCGCCGAGCGCCTGCATCCCACGCCCGCCGTGGGCGGCGAGCCAGCGGCGGGCGCGCTGCCCCTCATCCCCGCGCTCGAGGGACTCGACCGGGGCTGGTACGCGGGGGCGGTGGGCTGGACCGACCTCCACGAGGACGGCGAGCTGTGCGTGGCGCTGCGCTGTGCGCTGCTGCGCGACGGCGTGGCCCACCTCTTCGCGGGCTGCGGCATCGTGCGCGACTCGGTCCCGGCGGCGGAGCTCGCCGAGACCGAGGTCAAGCTGCAGGCGCTGTTGCCGCTGCTGGCCTGAGCCGGGCGCTCAGACGAGTGCCGGCTCGGGGTGGGGGTCGCGCTCCGGGCGGGCGGCAAGCTCCACGAGCTCGTCCAGGGCGCCGTCCACGGCGGCCGCCAGGTCGTCGGCGTCCGGCAGCGCAGCGCGGTCGGCGTAGACGCCGAAGAACGCGCCGTCGCGCACCGTGGTCATCCCCACCGACAGCGCGTGGCGGTCGGCCAGCGGCACCACCGGGTAGGCCTCCTCGAGCTCGCAGCCGAGCATGTAGAGAGGCTCGGCTGGCCCGGGGATGTTGGACACCACGAGGTTGAAGGTCCGCGGGCTGGCCACGAGCCGGGACACGGCGGCCTGCAGCGTGCGCGGCGCGTAGTCGAAGGCGCGCAGCACGGTGTCGCCGCCCTCGGCGTCTCCCCGGCGCTTGCAGTTGCTCGTCGCCAGGTGCACGTTCATCAGGCGCCGCACCGGGTCGGGCTCGTCGCAGGGGAGCGGGACGAACATGAACGAGATGCGGTTGCCCAGCGCCCCCGCGTCGCCGCCTCCGCGCACGTTCACGGGGACCATTGCCTTGAGTCGCGGCGGCGCGACACCGCGGTGCATGAGGAAGTGGCGCAGCCCTCCCGACACGGCGGCCAGCACCACATCGTTGACCGTGCACCCGAAGCGCGCGCGCACGGCGCGCAGCTCGTCGAGCCCGCGGCCGATCATGGCAAGCCGGCGGTCGGGGGAGATGGGGTCGTTCAACCCGCCGTCCGCGGGCGCCGGGGTCATCGAGCTGCCCAGCGCGTCGGCGGCGCGGCGTGCGTCGCCGATCAGCCCGGCCAGGCGGCGCGGCCTGCTCACAAGCCCGGCGGCTCGCCCGGCGAGCCGGGCGCCCTCGAGCACGCGGTCTCGCACCGCAGAGGCCAGCAGGTCCATCCCCTCCGGGCCCGGGCGCGGGCGCCAGCCGTCGTCGGGCTCGCCCGGCGGGTCGGGAGAGGCGTCGAGCAGCAGCGAGGCCAGCTCCACGGCCGCGATGCCATCCACCATGCAGTGGTGCGCCTTGCCCACGATCCCCACCCGGCCGTCGGCCAGCCGGTCGGCCACCCACAGCTCCCAGAGCGGCCTGTCGTGGCGCAGAGGCACCGACAGCACCTCGTCCACCACCTGGCCGATCTCGGCGGCCGGGCTATGCACCACGTGCTCGTCGATGTCGAAGCGGGTGTCGTCCACCCAGATCGGGTCGTTCAGCCTCAGGGGCACCCGGAGCAGGCGCTGGCGGTAGCGAGGCGCGCGCGGCAGCCGGGCCGCCACGTGCTCGCGCAGCGCGCGGAAGTCGGGTAAGGGACGATCCCCCTGCGGCCGGAAGAGCGCCACCCAGCCCACGTGCATGTGAGCCGTCGGGCTCTCGACCTCGAGGAACGACGCGTCCATTGATGTGAGTCGCGTCTGCATCAGGGGGCTCCCTTCGAGACGCTCGGGACCGTACGCTCGTCACGGGTACCTACCCACCTCGGGTGATGTCTATCGTCCGAGAATCCCGCTCTTTGCGGAGAAAGCTCAGGCGATCGCGGCGCCGATTCGCGCGTGCAGCTCGCGATGCAGCTCCACGTTGCCCGTGCGGTCGGTGCGCACCTCCACGAGCGCGGGCTCGGCGGCGGCCTCGCGCACCTCGGCCGGGGTGCCCGCGACGCGATGGGGGAGGCCCGCGAGCGCGGCCACCTGCTCGAGCTCGAGGGCCGAGGGCGTCGCCACGTGCTCCTCGTAGGAAGCGGCGGCGGCGTGCTCGGCCACCGGAAGGAAGTCGAAGATGCCGCCGCCCCCGTTGTTCACGCACACGATCGTCAGCGGCACGCCGGCGCGAGCCGCCGCAGCCACGCCGCCGAGGTCGTGCAGGAGCGCCAGCTCGCCCGTGAGCAGAAAGGTGCGTCCGCCGCGGGCGAGGGCCGCGCCGAGCGCGGAGGAGACGGTGCCGTCGATCCCGTTGGCGCCGCGATTGGCGAGCACCACCACGTCGGCGTCGAGGCGGGGCAAGAAGGTCTCCACGTCGCGGATCGCCATCGACGACGCCACCCAGACGGTGTCGCCATCGCGCAGGGCGGGAGCGAGCGCCGTGTAGGCGCCCGGCTCACTCGACTCGCCGTCCAGCGCCGCGGCGGCTGCGGCCGCGGCGGCATCCGCCCCGCGCCACGAGGCCATCCAGTCGGGGTCTACCGTCCCGGTGCGGGCCTCCAGGGCGCCGGCCAGCGCCGTGCAGGTGCGCAGCGGGTCCGCCACGAGCAGCGTCCGGGCGCTGCGGGTGGGCTCGTGCCAGTCGGCGTGCGGGTCCACCACCACCTGACGGGCTCCGGCGAGCCATGCGCGCAGCGGCTTGGAGGTGGGCATGTCGCCCAGGCGCAGCACGAGCTCGGGGGCTTGGGCCTCGGCGAAGGCGTCGTGGCGCAGCAGCGCGTCGTAGTGGGCCACCACGCGCGAGCCGTCGTGGCGGCCGCAGCGCAGCCCGGAGGTGGGCTCCGCCAGCACGGGCCAGCCCGCGAGCTCCGCCAGGCGGGCGATCGCCTCGGCGGGCGCACACGGCGCAAGCCCAGCGCCCGCCACGATCACTCCGCGCGGCGCGCCGGCGAGCGTGCTCGCCACGCGGTCGAGCGTCCTGGCGTCCGGCTCGCGCGCACCCTCGCGCACCAGCGTCCATGCCCGCCCGCCGGGGCGGCCCTCCCAATCCGCGCGGTCCAGCTCCTCGGCCACCGGCGCCAGCGGCTCGCGCAGCGCCACGTTCAGGTGCACCGGGCCGGGCCGGCCGCCGGCAGCGGTGGCGTACGCGCGGCAGCCGAGGGCGCGGAAGTGCACCGCGGTTTCCCGCGACGGCTCGTGGCCGCCCACCTCACAGAACCACTTGGCGAAGCCGCCGTAGAGCTTGATCTGGTCGATCGCCTGCCCCGCGCCCACGCCGCGCAGCTCCGGCGGGCGGTCGGCCGTGAGCACCACGAGCGGCACTCGCGACTCCCAGGCCTCCGCCACCGCGGGGAGGAGGTTGGCCGCCGCCGTCCCCGACGTGCAGGTGACCGCCACCGGCCGCCCGCTCGCCTTCGCCAGCCCCAGCGCCACGAAGCCGGCGGAGCGCTCGTCGATCACCGAAACGCTGCGGACCCGCTGCTGGGCGGCCAGCGCCAGCACGATCGGAGCGTTGCGCGAGCCGGGACAGGTGACCGCGTGCGTCATGCCACAGCGGGCCAGCTCGTCGACGAGCACCTGCAGCGGCGCGTATGTTCGGTTGGTGGGCGAGCTCATCTTCATCCCCGGCTTCATGCAGCGCGCGGACGCCTGGAGGGCGGTCGCGGAGCGGGTGGGAGAACGCTATCCCAGCACCTGCCTCGACCATCGCTCCCACGACTTCGAGGGACGCCTGGCCGAGATCGCGGAGGCCTGCCCTCCGGGTTCGGTGCCGGTGGGCTACTCGATGGGCGGGCGGCTGGCGCTCCACGCTGCCCTGCGCGAGCCCGGGCGCTTCGCGGCGCTCGTGCTGGTGGGAGCCTCGGCCGGCATCGAGCACGCCGGCGAGCGCGCCGCCCGCGCCCGGGTGGACGAGGAGCTGGCGGCGTGGATCGAGAGCCGGCCCATCGAGAGCGTGGTGCAGCGCTGGGAGCGCAACGCCGTCTTCGCGAGCCAGGCGCCCGAGCTCATGGCCGCCCAGCGCGCCGGCCGCCTCGCGCACGACCCCCGCGACCTCGCGCGGCTCCTGCGCAGCGCCGGCCAGGCGGCCTGTCCGCCCGTCTGGGACCGCCTCGGCGGGCTCGAATGTCCCCTGCTCGCGCTGGCCGGCCAAGCCGACGAGCACTACGCGGCCGCGGCCGGCCGCATGGCCGGCGGCACGCGATGCGGGGCGGCCGCGCTCGTGCCCGGCGCCGGCCACGCCCCCCACCTGGAGGCGCCGGATGCCACCGCCGAGCTCCTACTGGAGCTGCTCGACGAGCACCTCGGCTAGGTCCTCATCCTCCACGTCCACGCCCAGCCCGGACCCCGGGGGCACCTCGAGCACGCCGGCCATGGGCCGGCGGACCGCCTTCGCCAGCCGTGCGGCGAACAGGTCCAGCGTGGCCAGCCCGCAGGCCAGGGTCAGCCGCTCGGCGGCCGCCACGTGGAGCGCGGCGGCGATTCCCCACGGGCCGTCCAGCGTGGAGGTGAGGATGGGCTCGAGCCCCTCCTCGCGAGCGGCACGGATGGCGTCTCGCGTGGGCAGCACGCCGCCGAGCGTGGCGAGCTTGAGGCTCACGGCATCGCAGGCGCCCGCGGCCGCCGCCGCGCGCACGTCGCCGGCGCCGCGGATGGGCTCGTCGGCGGCGATCGGCACCGAAACGCGGCGGCGCACCAGCGCCAGCTCCTCGAGCGTGGGGCAGGGCTGCTCCACGAGCTGGAGGTCGTGCTCGGCCAGCGCGTCGATTCGCTCCACGGCCTCCTCCACGCCCCAGGCGCCGTTGGCGTCCAGGCGCAGCGCGGGCCAGGGCCCGAGCGCCCCGCGCACGGCCGCCACGCGATCCGCGTCGTCGGGCAGGCCCACCTTCAGCTTGAAGCACGAGTAGCCCTTGCGCAGGCCCTCCTTGGCCTTTGCCACCGCCTCGTCGGGCGGGCCGGCCGCCACCGTGTAGTTCACGGCGATCGCGTCGGCACCCGGCTCGCACAGGGGACGCCCCTCGCGACGCGCCTCGAGGTCGAGCAGCGCCATCTCCTCCGCCGCCCGGGCCTGCGGCGGCACGGGCCCGTCGCCGGGGTCGAGCAGCGCCGCCGCCACGGGGGCCAGCGGGGTGCCGTCGTAGGGCTCGAACGGGGCGGCCTCGCCCAGGCCCACGGCGCCGTCGTCGTCCTCCAGGCGCAGCAGCAGAAGCTCGCGGGTCAGGACCGTGCCCGTGGCCGTGACGTAGGGCTCACGGAACGGGATTGCGAGCGACGCGAGCGAGCGCCTCACGACAGCAGCACTCCTCCCGCGAGGAGCAGCGAGAAGACCGCCAGCAGCCGCCCGGTGTCGGCCAGCGCCCGGTTGAGCGACGGTCCGTCGGTGCGCGACGCGACGGTGCGCACGACGGGCGGGGCCAGGGGGAGCGCCACCAGCGCCAGCAGCACCCAGGCCGAGAGCCCGCCGGCGGCCCACACGGCCGGCGGCACGGCGAAGGCGAGGTACACGCAGGCGGCGTAGAGCCGCCGCGCGCGGTCGCGGCCGAGCCGTACCGCGAGCGTGCGCTTGCCCGCGCGCCGGTCCGTGTCGGCGTCGCGCACGTTGTTCGCCACAAGGATCGCGGCGGCCAGGAGCCCCACCGGCACCGACAGCGCGAACGCCTCCCACGTCAGCTCCTCGGTCTGCACGAAGTAGGAGCCCGTCACGGCCACCACGCCGAAGAACAGGAACACGAACAGCTCGCCCAGGCCCTCGTAGCCGTAGGGCCGGGGGCCGCCCGTGTAGAGGACCCCGGCGAGGATGGAGGCCGCGCCCACCAGCAGCAGCTCCCACCCGGCCACCGCCACGAGGTAGGCCCCGGCGGCCACCGCCACGCCGAACGCCACGTAGGTGCCCACGAGCACCGTGCGCGGGGGCATGAGGCCGCCGGCGGTCACCCGCACGGGACCCAGGCGGTCCTCGGTGTCCGCGCCGCGCCGTGCGTCCGAGTAGTCGTTGGAGAGGTTCGTCCCGATCTGGATGAAGATGCTCCCCACGAGCGCCGCGGCGAAGGCCAGCGCGCGGAACTTGTCCTCGCTGCCCGCCAGCGCGGTGCCCACGAGCACGGGCGCCACCGCCGCGGGCAGCGTCCGCGGGCGCGCCGCCATGGCCCACAGCCGCAGCGGGCTCAAGGCCGCTTGGGGAACTGCCCGAAGTCGGGCCGGCGCTTCTCGAGGTACGCCGTGCGGCCCTCGCGCGCCTCGTCGGAGCCGTAGAAGAGCAGGTTGGTGTCGTGGGCCAGCTGCTGGAGCCCGGTGAGCCCGTCCTCGGTCGCGTTGAAGCTGGCCTTGAGCAGCCGCAGCGCGAAGGGGGATAGCGCGAGCATCTCGCGGCTCCAGCGCACGGTTTCCTCCTCGAGCTCCTCGAGCGCGACGACGGCGTTCACCAGCCCCATCTCCAGCGCCTGCGTCGCGTCGTACTGGCGGCAGAGGAACCAGATCTCCTTGGCGCGCTTGGGACCGACGAGGTTGGCCAGCACGCCGGCGCCGAAGCCGCCGTCGAAGCTGCCCACCTTGGGCCCGGTCTGGCCGAAGCGGGCGTTGTCGGCGGCGATCGTCAGGTCGCAGACCACGTGCAGGACGTGGCCGCCGCCCACGGCGTAGCCGGCCACCATGGCCACCACCGGCTTGGGCGTGCGCCGGATCTGCACCTGCAGGTCCGTGACGTGGAAGCGGCCCACGCCGCGCTGGGCGGCCTCGTCCTCGGCGAGGTAGCCCTGGTCGCCGCGGACGCGCTGGTCGCCCCCCGAGCAGAAGGCCAGGGGCCCCTCCCCGGTGAACACGATCACGCCCACGTCGAGGTCCTCGCGTGCCCGGGTGAAGGCGTCGGACAGCTCGATCAGGGTCTGTGGCCGGAACGCGTTGCGCACCTCCGGGCGGTCGATCGTGATCTTCGCGATCCCGCCGGCAAGCTCGTAGCGGATGTCCTCGTATTCGCCGGCGGGCTGCCAGTCTGCGGCGCGACGGATGGTCCTCTCGGCGGCCATGAGGGCCCTTACGATAAGACACTCGGCGTGTCGGACTGGCTCAGCCACAGCGCGGATCGGGCGCCCGGAGCCCTCGCGGTCCGGGCCCCCGAGGGCGACGTCACCTACGCCGAGCTGGCGGAGGGTGCGGCGCGCGCGGCCGGCCGCCTCGCCGCCCATGGCGTCCGCCGCGGCGACCGCGTGGCCGTCACTCTCGCGCCGGGCCGTGCATTCGCCGAGCTGCTCCACGCCATGCCCCTGCTCGGGACGGTGCTGGTCCCGCTCAACACCAGGCTCTCGGCGGCGGAGCTGCGCGCCCAGGTCGAGCAGGCGGCCCCGCGGATCGTGGTGGAGGAGCCGCTGGACGGGCCGGGCGCCGAGCTTCCCGCGCAGCCTGGCGCCGCGCCCGGCGACGCATTCACCCTGCTCTTCACGTCCGGCAGCACGGCGCGGCCCAAGCCGGTCGTCCTCACCTACGCCAACCACGCCGCAAGCGCGGCCGCCTCCCACGCGAACCTCCCGCTCGGCCCTGACGACCGCTGGCTCTGCGTGCTTCCGCTCTTCCACGTGGGCGGCCTCGCCATCCTCGTGCGCTGTGCGATTGCGGGCGCGTGCGCGGTCGTGCACGACGGATTCCACGCGGATGCGGTGCGGCGCTCATTGGAGTCGGGCGAGGCCACGCTCGCCTCCCTGGTGCCCACGATGCTGCGCCGCCTCGCCGCCGCCGGGCTGCGCGAGGCGCCGGCGCTGCGGGCCGCGCTGCTCGGCGGCGGGCCGATCCCGCGCGACCTGCTCGACTGGGCGCGCGCGCACGGCATCCCGGTGCTCCCCACCTACGGGATGACCGAGACCGCGTCCCAGGTGGTCACCGGAGACGGCCCGCTGCCCGGCGTCGAGCTGCGGATCGGTCCCGGCGGAGAGATCCTCCTGCGCGGCCCGATGGTGTCCGAGGGGGCGCTGGCTGCGGACGGCTGGCTTCACACCGGCGACCGCGGCAGCCTCGACCCCGCGGGCCGCCTTCACGTGGAGGGCCGTCTGAAGGAGGTGATCGTCACGGGCGGGGAGAACGTCTCCATGGCGGAGGTCGAGGAGGCCCTCCTGGCCCATCCCGCCGTGGCCGACGCCGGCGTGGCCGGGAGGCCGGACACGGAATGGGGGGAGGTCGTGGTGGCCCACGTGGTGGTCGCCGGCGACGTGAGCGACCACGACCTGGCCGCCCACTGCCGTGCGCTCCTCGCCGGCTACAAGGTCCCGAAGGCCTTCGTCCGCCACGAGTCGCTGCCCCGCAACGCCGCCGGCAAGCTGCTTCGCGGAAGGCTCTCGGCCGTTTAGCGCCCCGTGCCTCGGGAAGGCGCATGGGCGCGGCGCTTGGCTAGAGTGCCGCGCCCATGATCTACGACAAGGACGCGGACCTCTCCAAGCTCGACGGCACGACCGTCGCCGTACTCGGCTACGGCTCCCAGGGCCACGCTCACGCCCTCAACCTCTCCGACTCCGGTGTCAGCGTCGTCGTCGGCCTCCGCGATGACTCGTCCTCGGTGGACAAGGTTCGGGGCGACGGCCTCGAGGTGGCGTCGATCGGCGACGCCGCCAGCCGCGGCGACATCGTCATGGTGCTCCTTCCCGACGAGAAGCAGGCGGATGTCTGGCAGGCCGAGATCGCCGACGGCATCGCGCCCGGCAACCTGCTCCTCTTCGCCCACGGCTTCTCCATCCACTTCGGGCAAGTGGAGCCGGGCTCCGAGGTCGACGTGGGCATGGTCGCTCCCAAGGGGCCCGGCCATCTGGTGCGGCGCCAGTATGCGGAGGGCAACGGCGTCCCCGGCCTGATGGCCGTGCACCAGGACGCCACCGGTCACGCCCGCGACCTGGTGCTGGCCTACGCCAAGGGCATCGGCTGCACGCGCGCGGGCGTGATCGAGACCAGCTTCAAGGACGAGACCGAGACCGACCTCTTCGGTGAGCAGGCGGTGCTCTGCGGCGGGGTCACCGAGCTGGTGCGCGCGGGCTACGAGACGCTCGTCGACGCCGGCTACGACCCCCGTCTCGCCTACTTCGAGTGCCTCCACGAGCTGAAGCTGATCGTGGACCTCATGTACGAGAAGGGCATCACCGGCATGCGCTACTCGATCTCCAACACGGCCGAGTACGGCGACCTCACGCGCGGCCGGCGGGTGATCACCGACGACACTCGCCAGGCCATGCGCGACATCCTCGGCGAGATCCAGTCCGGCGAGTTCGCCAAGGAGTGGATCGCCGAGAACCGGGCCGGCCAGGAGAGCTTCCAGCGCATGCGCCAGGAGGGCAAGGACCACCAGATCGAGCGCGAGGGACGCGAGCTGCGCTCGATGATGGACTGGATCGACCAGGAGTTCTGACGGTCCGTCTATGACCGTTCGGTGACGAGCTGCGGGGAGGGGATGGCGAAGCCTTCCCTCCTCGGTTAGATTGGCGCCTCGTGACCGACGTCCAGCTCAAGATCGTCGACGGCCCAGACAGCGGTCGCGAGTTTCCCATCGCGGGCGCGCTCGTGATCGGGCGCGACCCGAGCGCGGGCATCGTGCTCGAGGACACGGAGGTCTCCCGCCGCCATGCGCAGGTGGCTCCCCGCTCGTCGGGGGTGGTCATCGAGGACCTCGGCTCCACCAACGGCACCTTCGTCAACGGGGAGCAGATCGAGGGGGAGCGGCCGCTGCACGGCGGGGAGAAGGTGCGCATCGGCACGACGGTGCTCGAGGTCAGCGTGCCCGTCCAGGCCACCAAGATCGCTTCGGTCATCCCGGAGGAGCCGGCGGACCCGAACGCCACCAGGATGGCGTCGATCATGAGCCCCGAGGAGGCCGAGCGCGCCGCCGCGGCCGCCGAGGACGCTCCCGCCGCAGAGGAGGACGACGAGGCCACCGTCGTGCCGGAGGAGGCCGAGGCCGCCGCCGGCGGCACCGAGGCCCCCGCCACCGAGGCGCCGCCCGCCCCCCAGCCGCCGCCCGCGGCAGCCCCGGAGCCGCCCACCCCGCCCCCCATCGCGCCGCCCCCCGCCGTCGCCGGCCCGCAGAGCCCCGCAACGCCTCCGCCGCCCGCGGGCTTCCAGAGCCCGCCTCCGCCGCCCCCCGCGGGCGGCCCGCAGGCGCCGCTGCCGGCGCCGCCCGCCCAGGCCCAGCCACCCGCCGGCTACCAGGCCGGTCCGGGCTTCTGTGTGCGCGGCCCCGGCGAGCAGTGGGCCCTCTGCGCGCTCGTGCCCTTCTACAGCCTCATCTGGTACTACCGCCTCTGCAAGGAGATCGGCGAGTGGTCGGCGGGGCGCATACCCACCAACCCGACCACCAGCATCCTGGCGATGACGCTCGGAGCCTTCATCGTCGTCCCGCCGTGGGTCAGCCTCGCCGGCACGATGGGGCGCATCCGCCAGTGCCAGCAGATGGCCGGGCTCCAGCCCCAGGCCAGCTTCTGGGGATTCTTCGGCCGCGCGCTGTTGCTCGGCTACGGCTACAAGTGGCTCACCGAGCAGCTCAACGAGCTCGCCGTGCGCCGGCCAGTCCAATAGGAAAGGAGCCGATGTGGCCGACCTGATCCTGGAGATCGTCGAGGGTGGCGAGGCGGGGCGGCAGCTCCCGCTCACCGGCGCCGTGGACATCGGGCGCGATCCGTCGCTGCAGCTCGCGCTCGAGGACACGCAGATCTCGCGCCGTCACGCACGCGTGTCGATCCAGAACAACCAGCCGGTGGTCGAGGACCTGGGCTCCACGAACGGCACCTACGTCAACGACCAGCCGATCCAGGCACCGCGCGCCCTGGCGCCCGGCGACCGCGTGCGGGTCGGCCTCACGGTCCTGCTCCTGCGCGACTCCCAGCAGGTGGCGCGCCAGCCCTCCGCCGTGCAGCCGTCCCCACAGCTCACCGCGGTCGGGCAGGACGTGCTCCAGCCGGCGACGGCGCAGGAGCTCGCGCCCCCCGTGGCGGCGGCTCCGGGGGTGCCGCAGTTCGGCGTCGAGGAGACCGAGCCCGCCTTCGTCCCGCCCGAGGTCGTGGAGGACATCGAGGCCCAGTCCGACTACGCCGCCGTCCAGCGCCTCGTGGACACGCGGGTCAAGCGCCAGACCAACATCGCGGTCTTCGCGCTGCTCGGCGGCGCGGGCCTCGCGGTGCTCCTGGTCTTCGGCCTGCAGTAGTTCAGTGGCGGGCAATCGGCGTGGCGATCACTCCTCCACCTGAATGCTGACGTCCTCCTCGAAGGGCTCGATCACGTAGTACGCGACCACGCCGGCCGCGGTGAGCGCCACCGCGATCGTGGCCAGCAGCGTGGCGCCCAGGCGCGTGGCGGCCGAGCCCTTCTGGCGCCCGGGCCCCTGCTCCCGGAACGCGGCGGGGCCGCCGGGCGGCGGCACCACGCGGCGGATGGCCGAGGGCTGGATGTCCGGAGCCGGCACGTCGCCGCGGGCGGCCCCCGGCGCGGGCGGCTGCGGGGCCGGGGGCTTGGGCACCTCCGGCTGCTGGGCCGTGGGCGGCGCCGGGACCGGGGGTGCGGGAGCGGGCGGGGCCTGCGGTGGCGGCGAGGGCGCGGCGTCCGGCACCTGCCGTGCGGCGGTGACCTGTGGGGGCGCCGCGCCGGGGGCGTCCGCGGTCGCCGTGGCCTGCGACGACGGCTGCACGCGCCAGACGGTGTTGCCCAGGCGCACCTCGTCCCCTTCGGAGAGCGTCTGGGTGCCCTGCACCTGCTGGCCGTTGACGAACGTGCCGTTGGTCGAGCCGAGGTCCTCGATCGAGAGCTGTTCCCCCGCCACGTGGATCGTGGCGTGGCGGCGCGAGACCTCCGGGTCCGCGAGGTTGATCTCGCAGCCCTCGCGCCCTATCACGGCTCCTTCCTCGGGCACGTGCTCCTTGCCCTGCATGGGCTTCTGCTCGACAAAGATCAGCTGGCTCACTCTCCACCTCCACTGGGGGTCATCCCCGCCGCGATCTGGATCATCCGCGCGTACGCGCTGGCCGTTGGGGGCCGGTTCTCGGGTTCCTTCTCGAGGGCCCGGCTCATGGCCCAGGCCACGTCCTGGCTCACGTCGCTCCGCTGCTCCCGGAGGTCCGGCGGATCGTCCTGCAGGTGCGCCCACAGGATGCGCATGCCCTGCCGGTCGGCAAACGGCGGCGAGCCCGTCATGCACTCGTACATGACGCAGCCGAGCGCGTACACGTCCGTTGCGGCGTCGACCTCCACGCCGCGGATCTGCTCCGGGGCCATGTAGTCCATGGAGCCGAGGGCCTGGCCGGGCTTGGTGAGGATGCTGGCGTCGCGGTCCTTGGCGAGGCCGAAGTCGGTGATGTAGGCCGCGCCCTCTTCGTCCAGCAGGATGTTGCCCGGCTTGACGTCACGGTGGACGAGGCCGCCGTCGTGCAGCGCGTCGAGGCCGCCGGCCACCTCGATGCAGAGGCGGATGACGTCCTCGAGCGGAAGCTGCTTCTCGCGCTCGATGCGCTGCTCGAGCGAGCCGCCGCGGATGAACTGCTGCGCGAGGAATGGGATGCCCTCGTGCTCGCCCCGGTCGACGATCGGCACGACGTGGGGATGGATCACGCGCGCGGCGATGTCGGCCTCGCGGTCGAAGCGGCGCCGGAAGATGTCGTCGCTCGCCAGATCGGCCTTGACGAGCTTCAGAGCGACCTCCGAGCCATCCGCGGCCGCGGCGCGGTACACGCGCCCCATGCCGCCCTCTCCGATCAGCGACTCCACGCGGTACGAGCCGACGACAGAGCCCTCCTTCGGTTGGTCCGGCGACGCCACCAGGCCTACGGTGCGGGCTGCGGCGCCGCCGGCACCTGATGGACGCCGGACGGGGCGGGCAGTGACTCGAGCGGCGTGGCGTGCAGGCCGGAGGCGGCGCGCACCAGCTCACCGGGCCCGCGACGGGCCTCCGCCGCGGAGGCCAGGACAGGCAGCGCCACCTGGGACGCCGGGATCGACCATTCGGTCGTGCGGAACTCGCCGGCCGACTCGAGGTAGGTGAGCGACAGGATGGGCAGGACCGCGATCTTCCCGCTGACCGCCAGCAGGTAGGAGGCCCAGTAGAAGATGGTGGCCTCGATGATCGAGATGTTCGGGAAGCCCTCCAGCAACTGGGTGACCGCCAGCAGCAGCCCGTACTCGGCCAGGGCGAGCACGCCCGTCATCCACGGCGGCTGGTACTTGAGGAGCCAGGAGTAGACGGCCGTGTCGAGGAAGACGGCGAGAAGCAGGTATACGCCGATGAGCACGATCCAGTCGAGGTGGCCGGAGATCAGCGTGAGGATCAGCCCGAGGGCCGCGGGGCCCATGAGGATGGTCGCGACGCGGGTGTGGACGCGGCCGATGGGTGTGGGGCACATGGTGGTGGTCTCCTCTCTCGGCCCTAGGCGAGCTGCTGGGTCTTGCGGATTTGCCGGAGCGCCTTGACGGTCTGGCGGGCCATGCCGACCTGCATGCCCACCCGCGACGGGAACGATGGCTGCTTGACGCCCTCGGCGCGGACGCAGTCGCCCACGAAGCGGCGGGCGATGTACTTGAGCCCGGCGATCGTGTCCCCATTCGGGACCACGGTGTTCGCGTTGAGGCCCATCATGCAGAGCCGGGAGTCGTCGCGGTCCAGCGGCGGCACGCCGCAGTTGGTCTTGAGCACCACCCGCTCGCGTTCGACGGGCACGTTGTAGGTCTGGGCCAGGCGCCGCACCAGCGGCAGCGAGAAGGCCGACTTCACGAATCCCGTGCCGCACACGATGCCCGTGACGTCGAGCGTGAGCGTCTCGTCCGAGTCGTAGGGCTTGAAGTCGACCGTGAGGCCGGCGGGGCCCGGGCGGATGTCGGCGATGTTGCCGATGGCCTCCTCGAACAGCCCCTGCTGGCGACCCTGGCTGATGACCTCGTTCCAGCCCCGGCGGGCCGGCGAGGTGCCCTTGAGCGCGGCTCCCAGGAAGTCGAGCCGGTCGTCGAACGAGAGGCCCTGGAAGGCATCGATGCCGCTGCCGTCGAAGAGGCACCGCGGCACGTTGAGGTCCTGCTCCTCCGGGTGGGGGTTGCGCCGCAGCGCGATGCACTGGGCGCCGGCCTCGATGGCGTTGGCCCACTCGTTCACCGACGCGATGCCGGAGCCAACGACGATGTAGCGCCCGCCGCGGAAGTACTGCTTGGGCTCGTAGGCCTGAACCACGCGGTCGCTGGTGGCCGGGTTCTCCTTGGCCTTGCCGTACGCGCCCGGGAACGCGAGGGGTCCGTGCCCGATCGCGATCATGGCGTGCTTGCAGCGGCCGATGAGGCTGGCCTCCTCGTCGTAGAGCGAGAAATGGGCCGGCGGCCCGGGCTCACGCACGACCCAGCCGACCTTTGTGCCCCCCAGGACCCGGTCGGCGAAGCCGAGCCGCTTGGCGACGATGTTGGCCTCGGCCATGACGTCGGGCACGCCCGGGTTGAACTTGCGGCCTGCGGAACGGAAGAGGGGGGACGGGTCGCGGCGCGCCCACGCGTCGAGCTGGGCGAAGGTGGGCCAGTCCGCCGGCAGGAAGTGCGACTCCGACTCCGACCGCAACACGGTCTGGCCGAGGTTCCAGGCGAACTGCTGATAGGTCTGGACCGGATTGACGTTCTCGCCGAACATCCCGACCTGCTCCGGCCGGAACCCCAGATACATGGCCGTGGTGTAGACGAGGAGGGCGCCGAACCCGTCCCCGATCACCCCGATCGTCACGTCTTGCGGATTTCCGTTCTGCGTGTTCAACTGTCCCCCAGGAAGCGGATTGACGGCGGCCAGCCTACCCGCGACCCGGTCGGATCGCGAGGCCCCGTCCCAACTTTTTCTCCCTTCGCAATCTCTGGCCTGGCACCATGCACCCATCCCACGTAGGAGACGACCCGCGACCATGACCATGAGAGCACTCGTGCTGGCCACCGTGGCTGCCCTCGCGGCAGTGCCGGCGACGGCGTTCGCCCAGGCCCCGCCGCCCAACGACAACTACCTCGAGTCCCTGCGGGTCAACGAGGCGGGAGACGCGCTCCCCCGCGGCTCGACGGTCCAGGACATCCAGGACACCACGTTGGCCACCGTGCAGGCCGACATGTTCGCGCCGCCTGCGCAGGGCGGCCCGCAGGAGCCCACCCAGTGCGAGTCGAGCGCCTACGGCGCGACCATCTGGTACGACTTCTACCCGGATCGCAGCGCCATCGCCCGCATCACCGTCAACGGCAACGGCTTCGACCCGGTGATCGGGATCCTCAACTTCAACGCGCGCGACGCGCAGCCCAACTTCCCGGGCACCTGCATCGACCGGCTCTCGTTCACCAACGAGGTCCTCGAGGTGCCCGTGCTGCGCGGGCGTGCCTACACCGTGCAGGTCGGCGGCTTCCAGGGCGCCGGCGGGGTCACCGAGACGCTGTTCGACTTTCTCCGCCTGCCCACGGTCGACGCCAGCCCCACGCTGCGCGCGCGGCCCACGTCCAGCGGCATCCGGGTGTCCAGCTTGAAGGTCAACGCTCCGCGCGGCGCCCGCGTCGAGGTCACCTGCACGCGTCGTGCCTGCCGCAAGCAGGCACGACGGGCGTCCACGGACTTCGTGGGCTATCAGCGGCTCGGCCGGCTCGAGCCCGGCCGCCCGCAGGCGCAGCCCACTGCCAGCTGGTCCAAGAACGGCGACGGTGGCTCCTCCGTCGAGCCGCGCGCCAACGCGTCGCGCACCGTGAGCTTCAGGAACGTTCGCGCCAAGCGCATGCGCTCCGGCACCCGCATCCGCATCCGGGTCACGCAGCAGAACAACATCGGCCGCTACATCGAGTACCGCGTCGTGCGCGGCAACTTCCGCCGCACGAACCGCTGCCTCGAGCCGGGCTCGACGCGCCCGCGGACGCGCTGCACGTGACCCCCGGCCGGGTCATCGCGGTCGGGGCCGTCGCGGCCATCGTCGCGTTCGGCGCCGCCTTCGGCGTCGGCAAGGTCACCGGCGGCGAGGAGGAGGCTTCGGCCTCCCAGGCCGCGCAGAGCATCCAGCTCGACGACGCGCAGCCGCGCGCCGCGACGCTCGACCGCGCCGCCCCGCTCCCGCAGCTCCGCTCTGAGCCGCGCCGCCGGTCCCGGCCCTCCGGTGGCGGTGGCGGTGGTGGCGGCGGCGGAAGCGCCCCGGCGCCCGCTCCGAGCCCCTCGCCTGCCCCTGCTCCCGCGCCGGCCCCCGCGCCCGCTCCCGCACCCGCCCCGTCGCCCGGAGGAGGCGGTGGTGGTGGCGGTGGCGGCGGTGGCGGCGGGATCATCGAGGGCTAGATGGCTGATCCCAAGACCATCTAGACTCCCGCCGCTTTGCTCGACAAGGGGACAACCGTTGCGGGGTACCGCATCGACGGCGTGCTGGGCGAGGGCGGCATGGGGGTGGTGTACGAGGCCACCCAGCTGTCGCTCGACCGCAGGGTCGCCCTGAAGCTGCTGGCCACCCACCTGGGCGAGGACCCGCAGTTCCGCGAGCGCTTCCGGCGGGAGGCGCTCATCCAGGCGGGCATCGACCACCCGCACATCGTCACCGTCTACGAGGCCGGCGAAGACCCCCAGGGCCTGTTCATGGCCATGCGCCTCGTCCGCGGGCCCAACCTCAAGGACATGGTCCTCGCGCGGGAGCTGGACGCCGGGCGCTCGCTGCGCATCCTGACTCCGGTGGCGGAGGCGCTCGACGCGGCGCACGAGGCCGAGCTCATCCACCGCGACATCAAGCCGCAGAACATCCTGGTCTCGGGCCGCGACCACGCCTACCTCGCGGACTTCGGCCTCACCAAGGCGCCGGGGGAGAAGAGCCTCACCAAGACCGGGCAGTTCGTCGGCACGCTCGACTACATCTCGCCGGAGCAGATCCGCGGCCTGAAGGCCACGTCGGCGAGCGACATCTACGCGCTCGCGGCGGTGCTGTACGAGTGCCTCAGCGGCGTGGTGCCCTATCCCAAGGACTCCGAGGCGGCGGTGCTGTTCGCGCACATGTCGGACCAGCCGCCCAAGGTCACCGACGAGCGCCCGGAGCTCCCCGCGG
Source organism: Thermoleophilaceae bacterium (assembly GCA_040901445.1). Taxonomy (GTDB): domain Bacteria; phylum Actinomycetota; class Thermoleophilia; order Solirubrobacterales; family Thermoleophilaceae; genus JBBDYQ01. Next base: position 542,014 of record JBBDYQ010000025.1, read on the forward strand.
AGCTCGACGCGGTCATCGCCCGCGCCATGGCCAAGGACCCCGAGCAGCGGCACCCCTCCGCCGGCGAGCTGCTGCGCGACGCCGAGGAGGCCTTCGGCCGGCGCCTGCGCGGCGTCATCTCCACGCCGGGCCCGCTGGAGGGGCCCGAGGAGACGGGCATACGCGCACCCGAGGGCGCAGTGGGCACGCGCGAGTCCAGCGTGCAGAGCTCCGATCAGGTCGCCGGCGCCACCTCGCCCGGCGGGCCCGAGGCCACCAAGCTCGCAGGGGCCGCCGACGCCACGAAGCTTGCCGCCGGGGCTGACGCCACCAAGCTCGCGGCGGGTGTGGACGCCACCAAGCCCGCCGGCGTCGCCGACGCGACCGCGCTCGGCACGACGCCCTCGGAGGCCGGCACCGCGCCGCTTCCCGTCACGGACGCAACGGACGAGCGCGCGCTGCCCGCAGCCGGCCGCAAGGCGCCCGCCGGCGCCATCGTCGCGGTGGCCGCTGGTGTGGTGGCGCTGGCCGTGGCCGGGTTCATCCTCGGAAGCTCGGGCGGCAGCTCGGAGCCCGAGGGCACGAACTCCGTCTCCGCGGGCATGCTCCGCGTGAGCTACCCCGACGGCTGGCAGGAGGGCGGCAACGTGGCGGAGGTACCGGGCCTCGAGCCGGCCGACCCCATCCAGCTCGCCGCGCCCGGCAGCGCCGGCGGCGGGCTCGTGGCGGGCCGCGTCGAGGCCGCCGGGCCCACCCTGCTGCCGGCGAGCTTCCTCGAGCGCCTCGACCAGCCGCCCGCCACGGACGATGCCGTGCAGCTCGGGGAGTACGAGGCGTACCGCTACCGCAACCTCGAGCCCGAGGGCGCCGACGACCCCGTCACCGTCTACGTGGTGCCCAGCACCGGGGGCGTGGCCGCGCTCGCCTGCGTGGGCGCACCCGAGGCCCAGCGAGAGTGCGAGGAGGTGGCCGCGTCGATCGAGCTTCGCGACGCCGAGCCGGTTGGGCTCGGGCCGAGCCAGGAGTACGCCGACGCCCTCAGCGCCGCCATGGGACGCCTGAACTCCACCCGCGCCGCCGGGCGTTCCACCCTCCGGGGGGCCCGCACCCCGGACGGGCAGGCGCGCGCCGCGGGCAACCTCCAGCAGGCCTATCGCCAGGCCGCCCAGGCGCTCGAGGAGGCGCCGGCGGGGCCCGCCGCGGCGGGGGCCAACGCGGCCATCGTCTCGGCCCTGGCCGACACCGCCAGCGCCTACGAGCGCCTCGCAGCGGCGGCCAACCGCGGCGAGCGCGGCAGGTACAGCTCCGCCCGTGCCGCGGTCGGCCGTGGCGAGCAGCGGGTGCAGCGCGCCGTCCAGACCCTGAGGGACCTGGGCTACAGCGTTTCCTGACGGGCCGGTGAACTGCGGGAAACCCGAGTTGCGATCTGTCCCCGATCCGGGTTAGGTTCGCTCCATGAACAACCTCCTGGCGCAGATGCCCGTGCCCAATCCTCCCGAAGCCCTGCCGGGCGGGGAGGTGGTCGCATACGTCCTCGCGGCGCTGGCGATCATCCTGATCTCGGCGCGCATCGTCGGCGGGCTGTTCGTCCGCATCGGCCAGCCGCGCGTGGTCGGGGAGATCATCGCGGGCATCCTGATCGGGCCGACGGTGCTCGGAGGCAAGCTCGCCACCCCGGCCGTCACGAGCCTCGAGCGGCAGGCGGTGGACGGCAGCGGGCTGGTCAACGACATCTACCCGCTGCAGGCGTTCGCGTTCCTCAACCTGCTCGGCGTCCTCACGCTCGTCTTCTTCATGTTCCTCGTGGGCCTCGAGGTCCAGCAGCGCTTCCTCAAGGGCAAGGGACCCCAGATCCTCACGGTGGCGCTGGCCGTGACGATCATCCCGGTCGCACTCGGCTTCGTTTTCAACGCGCTGTTCTCCGGCGCCGAGTACAAGCCGGGTGGGATCTCGGCGGGCACGCAGGGCCTGATCCTCGGAGCCGCGATAGCGGTCACCGCGTTCCCCGTCATGGCGCGCATCCTCCAGGAGAAGCGCCAGATCGCCACGCCCATGGGCGCGGTCGGCGTGGGGGCGGCGGCAATCGTCACGCCGCTCATGTTCCTCGTGCTCGCGGGCGCCTCCGCGTCGGCCAAGGGGCAGGGCGCGCCCAACGCGATCGCCACGAAGCTCGCGCTCGCCGTCGGGTTCGCGGCGCTCTGCTTCTTCGTCGTGCGGCCGCTGCTGCAGCGCTTCGTGCTGAAGGACTTCGACGCGGAGAAGCCGCTGAGCAACCACGTCCTCGCCGTGCTGCTCGCCGGCGCGGTGCTCGGCGGCCTGGCGGGCGACCGCATCGGCATCCACTCCCTCAACGGCGCGTTCATCTTCGGCGCCTGCGTGCCGCAGATCGCGGGCCTGGGCAAGGCCGTGATCGACCGGATGAGCGACTTCGTCGCCGTCTTCCTGATCCCGGTCTTCCTCGCCGTCGCCGGTCTTCAGACGGACTTCCGCGTGCTGACCGTGGAGCTGATCCCGGGCATCCTCGTGTTCCTGGCGTTCATGATCGCGGGCAAGTGGGCCGTGGGCTACGGCGCTGCGCGCGCCGTCGGGCTCAAGTCGAGCGAGGCCAACACGATCGGCGTGCTCATGAACTGCCGCGGGCTCATGCTGCTCGTGGTGGCGATCGTGGCCGGGCAGTTCGACGGCATCACGCCCGAGATGCGCGTGATCTTCGCCCTCGGCGCGATCGTCACCACCATGATGACCGGCCCGCTCGTGGACCTCTTCCTGCCCAAGGAGGACGTCGAGGCCGAGCGTGACAAGTCGATCCAGGGCTCCATTGCCGGCCTCCCGGCCATGACCGGTGGGCCGCGCGTGGTGATCGCCCCGTCGGAGGCGGGACACGCCTCGGCGGCGGTGTCGGCAGCCGTGGAGCGCTTCCTCGGCGCCGAGGGGCCCAAGCCGCAGTTCCTCGTCACCAGCCTCCCCGGCCTGTCGCCGGCGGGAGACTACGTGGGGGCGCTGCTCGAGTCCGGGGAGGAGCGCAGCGTCACCCAGACGCTCGGCTGGCTCGGGCCGGCCGCCGCGCGCCTGTCGGCGGCGGGGGCGGATGCCGAGGCGGTCTCGTTCCAGACGCCCGAGCCGGACGCCGACCTGGCCAAGCTGGCCACCGACTGGGCGGCCACCGACGCGGTGGTCACCGACGTGGACCAGGCCGGCGCGCTCGAGGAGGCCGGCCTCACGGTGCACCGGGTCTCCGCCTGAGCCGCGCTAGGCTCGGACGACGATGGAAGGCAAGCCGCCCGAGGACCAGGAACGCGACGACACTCCGCCCGGCGGGTGGCTGCCGCCGGTGCCCCCGGGCCAGCCGCACGACCCCGGCGTGTTCGCCCCGCCGCCGTACCAGCAGCCCGCACAGCAGCCGCCGCCGGCGGCGGCGCAGCCTCCGCCGGGGCAGTACCAGGCGCCGCCGCCCGCGCCCGGCTACCAGCCGCCGCCCCCGCCCGGCTGGAACCAGCCGCCGTGGCAGCAGCAGGGCGGCTTGCAGCAGCCCGGCTGGCAGGCCGCTCCGCAGGGCCCCGGCAACGGCACGGCCATCACCGGCTTCGTCCTGTCGGTCTCCTCGATCGCGCTCCTGTTCTTCTCCGCGGGCCTGTCCAGCGTCATCTCGCTGGGCCTGGCCATCGCGGGCGCAATCGTCGGGCGCAACGGCCGCCAGAAGGTCGACCGCGGCGAGACCACCCAGCACCGCGGCCTCGGCCAGGCCGGGTTCATCGTGGGCATCGTGGGCGCGGTGCTGTCGGTGCTCGCCATAGTCACCTGGACCCTGATCTTCACCCTCGTCGACGACTTCGGCGACGACGACGACCTCTTCGACGAGGACTTCCAGACCACGCGCGCGGCAGGCGCCGTGCTCGCCGCGGCGCTGCGCCTGACGCTCTAGCGACGGGCCGGGGAGCCGCCCGGCCGTTCGCTATCCTCGGCCGCCCTCCGAGAGCACCACATGGCCGCCGACCCCTACATCAAGGACTACCTCATGACCGCCGGGCCCACGCCCGTGCCGCCCGCGGTCACGCAGGCCATGGCGGGCCCGGCCATGTACCACCGCGCCCCCGCGTTCGTCGAGGTCTACGCCCGCGCGCTCGACAACCTGAAGAAGGTCTTCCAGACCCGGAACGACGTGCTGGTGTTCGCCGCGTCGGGCTCGGGCGCCATGGAGTCGGCCGTTGCCAACCTCGCCCGGCGCGACCAGCCCGCGGTGGTGGCCTCGTGCGGCAAGTTCGGCGAGCGCTGGGCCGAGCTGTGCGACGCCTTCGGCGCCCGCACGGTCCACCACGAGACCGAGTGGGGTCAGAAGATCGACCCCGTCGAGCTCGACCGCGTCCTCGGCGAGAACGAGGGGGTCGAGGTGGTGTTCACCACCCTCTCGGAGACCTCCACCGGCGTGGTCAATGACGTCCCCGCGCTCACCGAGGTGGCCCACCGGCATGGCGCGCTCATCGCGGTGGACGCCGTGTCGGGCCTGGGTGCGGTGCCCGTGAAGATGGACGAGTGGGGCGTGGACGCCGTGGTGGCCGGCTCGCAGAAGGCGCTCATGTGCCCGCCCGGCCTGGGCTTCGCCGCAGTCGGCGAGCGCGCGCTCGAGCGCGCCGAGGCCGGCCCCGGCGGCCGTTACTACTTCGACTGGGTCAAGACGGCCAGGGGCCAGCGCAAGGACCCGCCGGACAGTCCGTTCACGCCCGCGGCCACGCTGTTCGTCGGGCTCGACGTAGCCCTGCAGATGATCGAGACCGAGGGCCTCGAGCAGGTCTTCGCGCGCCATGCGCTGCTCGGCCGCGCCGCGCGCGAGGCCGTCAAGGGACTCGACCTCGAGCTGTTCGGGCCCGAGGACGAGGGCGCCAACGTGGTCACCGCCATCAAGCTGCCCGACACCATCGACGGCGGCAAGGTCCCCAAGCTCATGCGCGACCGCTACGGCGTCACCATCGCGGGCGGCCAGGCCCAGCTCAAGGGCAAGATCGCCCGCATCGCGCACTGCGGCTACTTCGGCGCGTTCGACATCATCACCACGATCGCCGCCTTCGAGATGGCCATGCGCGAGCTGGGGCATGAGCTCGAGCTCGGCGCAGGCGTCGCGGCGGCCCAGCGCGTCTTCCTGGAGTCCGGGGTGCCCGTGCCGGCGCCCGCGCCGGCTTGATCATGCGGCCGGCCGCGAAAACCAAGCCTGCCAAGGAAGCAGGGACGAAGCCTTGCTGGTCGCAAGGCGAGGACCGATGACGCAGGCAGGCGACGGTTTGCAGCGGCCGCGCATTCTCGTAAAGGAGACGATCGCCGAGACCGGCGTGGCGCTCCTGCGCGAGCACTTCGACGTGGACGTCGGGGTGGACTGGGACGATGCCGACCTCCCTGAGCGCATCGGCGACTACGACGGGATCCTCATCCGCTCGGCCACCAAGCTCACCCCGGAGCTGATCGAGCGCGCCACCCGCCTCAAGGTCATAGGCCGGGCCGGCACCGGGGTGGACAACGTGGACGTGCCGGCGGCCACCAAGCGCGGCATCGTGGTGGCCAACGCGCCCGAGTCCAACTCGATCGCCGCCGCCGAGCACGCCGTGGCGCTCATGCTCGCCCTCTGCCGCAACATCCCGCAGGCGCATGGCTCGCTCACCAGCGGCAAGTGGGAGCGCTCCAAGTTCGGCGGCGTCGAGGTGTACCGCAAGACGCTCGGCGTGCTCGGCTTCGGCCGCATCGGCCAGCTCGTGGCCGAGCGGGCCAAGGCGTTCGACATGGAGGTCCTCTCCTTCGACCCGTTCGTCGCGGCCGAGCGCTTCCGCGAGCTGGGCGTGGAGCAGGCCGAGACCTCGGCGGAGGTGTACGCGCGGGCGGACATCATCACCCTGCACCTGCCCAAGACGCCCGACACGGTGCACTGGCTCGACGCCGAGGCGTTCGCCCAGATGAAGGACGGCATGAAGATCGTCAACTGCGCCCGCGGCGAGCTGGTGGACCACGACGCGCTCGTTGCGGCGCTGGAGTCGGGCAAGGTCGGCGGCGCCGCGCTCGACGTCTTCCCCTCCGAGCCCATCACCGAGCACGCGCTGTTCGGCATGGACGGCGTCATCGTCACCCCGCACCTGGGCGCATCCACCGTCGAGGCGCAGGACCGCGCGGGCGTGGTCACCGCCGAGCAGGTGGTGGCCGCCCTCACCGGCGGGCTCGTCACCAACGCGGTCAACATCCCCGCGATGCGTCCCGAGGACATGGAGGCGCTGGCGCCCTTCCTGCCGCTCTGCAAGCGGCTCGGCAAGCTCGCCATGGCGCTGGCCGAGAGCTCGTCGGTCGAACGCATCGACGTGGCGTACGAGGGCGGCCTGGCGGACCAGGACACGCGGCTGCTCACGATCACGATCCTCAACGGCGTGCTCGAGGGCCACACCGAGGAGCAGGTCAACCTCGTGAACGCCCACACGCTCGCGGAGGACCGCGGCATCGTCGTGGCCGAGAGCAAGGAGCCGGTCGCCGAGGACTTCAACGAGCTCGTGCGGGTGGCGATCACGGCCGGCCGCGAGCGGATCGAGGTGGCCGGCACGGGCTTCGGCCCGCGCAACGTGCCGCATCTCGTGTCCGTGTACGGCCAGAGCTTCAACCTCGAGATCCAGGATCACCTGGCGTTCTTCCGCTACCGCGACCAGCCGGGCATGATCGGTCGCGTCGGCACCATCTTCGGCGAGCGCGGCGTGAACATCCACTCGGCCGCGGTCGGCGCCCAGGAGGGCGACGACCAGGCGGTCATGGCCGTCACGTCGGACGCGCCCGTGCCCCAGGACCTCATCGAGGCCATCGTCGGGCGCGACGACTTCCACGACGGGCGCGCGGTCGACCTCTGAGCCGGGCGCCGCGGCCCTCTTGCGGGATCGCGGATTTGGGCCGATAGTGAGACTGACCGTCTGACCGTTGCGGCAGCCCACCGCATCCGAAAGGAAGAACTCCGCCCATGTTTGACTCGCGCACTCCGCGCCTGGCGCCGCTCGCCGCCATCCTCGCCCTGCTGGCCACCGCCGCCCTGGCCGTGGCGCAGACCAACGGCACCCGCGACAGCGTTATCGCAAGTCCCATCGGCGGCGGCACCGCTGCTGACGGCGACAGCGACAACGTCGCCTTCTCGGGCGACAACCGGCGCACCCGCTACATCGGCTTCGACTCCACGTCCACCAATCTGGTGTCCGGTGACACCAACAGCTCCCGCGACGTCTTCCTGATCGCGCGAAGCAGCCAGGAGGGTTCGCTCAGCGGGCGCATGACCCGCGCCAGCGTGTCGAGCCGCGGCCGCCAGGGCAACGCCGACAGCCGGCTGCCCTCGATTTCGGGCGAAAGCGGGCGTTCCGCGCGCTGCGTGGCCTTCGAGTCGCAGGCCACGAACCTCGCGTCCGGCGACCGCTCGCGCGACTGGGACGTCTACGTGCGCGACCTCAAGCGCCGGAGCACGACGCTCGTGAGCCGCGGCCGCAGCAACGCTCGCACCCCCGTGGTGGACGGCGCGTGCGAATTCGTGACCTTCGAGTCCGCCGGGCGCATCTACGTGTACGACATCAAGTCGCGCAAGGCAACGCGGATCGCCCGCGGCACCAATCCCGATCAGCAGACCAACGGCAAGGGCGTCGCCTACGAGCGCAGCGGCCAGGTCTATTACCAGGCATACCTCCGCAAGTTCCGCTCCCGCAAGCGCGGCGGCCCGTACGTCAAGCGCAGCGGGCGCGAGCAGCTCGTGAGCCGCAGCGCAGCGGCCGCCAGGGGCAACGGGGTGAGCCGCAACCCCAGCCTCGACGACGCGGGTCTCTACGTGGCCTTCGAGTCCACCGCCACGAACCTCTGCGAGGGCGGCTCGGGTTGTGCCGGTGTGGGCAGCGCCGACCGCAACGGCGCCGTCAGCGACGTCTTCCGGCGCACGCTCAACAGCCGGAGGGCACCGAGCAAGGACTACATGCAGATAGTCAGCTACTCGCAGGGCTGCAGCGCTGCGAGCCCGAGCGCCGCGGCTGTCGATGCCCAGGGCGACGGCCCCAGCAACAACCCCCAGATGACAGGGGCCGGCGAGAACATCGTGTTCGACTCCGAGGCCACGAACCTCAAGGAGTCCTCGGGTATCGCCGTTGCCGACGCCAACGGCGCGGCCCGCGACGTCTTCTACTGGAACTTCCCGCGCGGGCGGCGGTGCGGCAACGTCTCCAGGGAGAGCCGCGGGTCTCAGCCCCGCGAGGCCGGGAGCGGACAGCCGCTGAACGGTGCGAGCACGAACCCCGCCACGAGCAACCGGGCGAACTACATCGGCTTCACGAGCACCCAGTCGGGCGACCTCGGCGAGCTCAACGGCCCCGGCATCCCCGACGTCTTCGTCCGCTTCCTGGGTGGGGAGTAGGGGCAGACCGCCTCACGGCACGGTAGCGTCCGCGCCGTGAGGGCGCTGGTAATCGCCAAGCACGGACCGCCCGAGGTGCTCACGGTCCAGGACCGCCCGGACCCCGTTGCGGGTCCGGGCGAGGTGCGCGTGAGCGTTCGCGCCGCGGGCATCAACTTCGCGGACCTGATGGCGCGGATCGGCGTGTACCCCGATGCGCCCAAGCCGCCCTGCGTCGTGGGCTACGAGGTGGCCGGCGAGGTCGAGTCGGTGGGGGAGGGTGTCGAGGGCGTGGCCGTGGGGGACCGTGTGATGGCCGGCACGCGCTTCGGCGGCTACGCCGAGCTGGCGGTGGCCAAGGCATCGGCCGCGGTGGCGCTGCCGGACGGCTGGAGCTTCGAGGAGGGCGCGTCCTTCCCGGTGAACTACACCACGGCGTATGCCGGGCTGGTGCGCTACGGCGCATTGCAGCCGGGCGAGCGGGTGCTCCTGCACGCGGCCGCCGGCGGGGTGGGCATCGCATCCACCCAGATCGCCAAGCTCGTGGGCGCGGAGGTGTACGGCACCGCCTCGGGAGCGAAGCACGAGGCCATCCGCGGCGTCGGCGTGGACCACCCGGTGGACTACCGCGAGCGCGACTTCGTGGCCGAGGTCCGGCGGATCGCGGGGGAGGAGCGGCCGCTCGACCTGGTGATGGACGCCATCGGCGGCAGGAGCTGGAAGAAGAGCTTCTCCCTACTGCGCCCGGGCGGGCGCCTGGTGGCGTTCGGCGCCTCTCAGATAGTGAGCGGGGACCGCCGCGACATCCCGCGGGCGCTGCGCACCCTCGCGCAGACGCCGCGCTTCAACCCGATCAAGCTCGCCTCGGAGTCGGTGGCGGTCATCGGGCTCAACCTGCTGCGGCTGTGGGACTCCAAGGGCTCCATCGAAGAGTGGATGGAGCCGCTGAGCGGCTGGCTGGAGGCCGGCGCGCTGCGACCGGTGGTGTCCGACGCCGTGCCGCTCGAGCAGGGCGCGGACGCGCATCGGATCATCCAAGAGCGCCGCAACGTGGGCAAGGTCGTGCTCACGCTGTAGGCTTGGACGGCCGATGTCGTTCCTGGTGGACCTTCGACTTCTCCTTCTCCTCCCCCTCCGGGGGGAGTAACGCGCGGGCGGCCGCAGGTGCCGCGAACCGAAGGAGAACTCGAGGCAGGACCCGAAAGGAACGAGATGGATCGCAGCGAGCCCAACCGAGTACGAATCTTCGACACGACGCTGCGCGACGGGGAGCAGTCGCCCGGCATCTCGCTCAACAAGCAGGAGAAGCTGGAGATCGCACACCAGCTCGCGCGGCTCGGGGTCGACGTGATCGAGGCCGGCTTTCCGATCACCTCGCCCGGCGACTTCGAGTCGGTGCAGGCGATCGCCCGCCAGGTGGAGGGCCCGGTCATCTGCGGGCTTGCCCGCACCCACACCCAGGACATCGACGCTGCGTGGAACGCGATCAAGGACGCCGAGCGCAAGCGCATCCACACGTTCATCGCGACGAGTGACATCCACATCGAGCGCAAGCTCCAGACCACGCGCGAGGACGTGAAGGGCCAGGCCCGCGCCGCGGTTGCGCACGCGCGTCAGCACACCGACGACGTGGAGTTCTCGCCCGAGGACGGCTCGCGCTCGGATGTCGAGTTCATGGCTGAGGTCATCCAGATCGCCATCGACGAGGGCGCCACCACCATCAACGTGCCCGACACCGTGGGCTACACGATGCCCGGGGAGTACGCCGCCATGTTCGCGCGCCTGTACGAGCTCGTGCCGGCCCTGCGCGACGTCGTCGTCTCGGTGCACTGCCACAACGACCTCGGGCTGGCCGTGGCCAACTCCCTCGCGGGAGTCGGCGCCGGCTGCCGCCAGGTGGAATGCGCGATCAACGGCATCGGCGAGCGCGCGGGCAACGCGTCGCTGGAGGAGATCGTGATGCTCATGCACACGCGCGAGTCCTCGCTCGGGCTGTGGACGGGCATCGACACCCGCGAGATCGCCCGCAGCAGCCGGCTCGTGTCCCGCCTCACCGGCTATCCGGTCCAGCCCAACAAGGCCATCGTCGGGCGCAACGCATTCGCCCACGAGGCCGGCATCCACCAGGACGGCGTGCTGAAGGAGCGCACGACGTACGAGATCATGGACGCCACCACCATCGGGCTGGAGACCAACTCGATCGTGCTCGGCAAGCACTCCGGCCGGCACGCGCTGCGCAAGGCCCTGGAGGAGCTGGGCCTGCAGGTGGAGGGGGCCGCGCTCAACACCGCCTTCAAGCGCTTCAAGGAGATCGCGGACAAGAAGAAGAAGGTCACCGCGCTCGACCTGGAGGCCATCGTCTCGGACGAGATGCGCGAGGCCGCCACCGACGCGTACGAGATCGTGAGCTTCGACGTGGAGGCCTCCTCGGCGCGCTCCCCGCTGGCCAAGGTGGTCGTGCGGATGCCGGACGGGGAGGTGCGCGAGGGCAGCTTCACCGGCGACGGCCCGGTCGATGCCTTCTTCTCGGCCATCAACGCCGCCATCGGGCGCGAGGCACGGCTCAAGGAGTTCCACGTGAGCGCGGTGACCGGCGGCCGGGACGCCCTCGGCGAGACCACCGTGCTGCTCGAGCTCGACGGCCGGCTGGCGTCCGGCCAGGGCGTGTCCACCGACATCCTCGAGGCGGCGGGCAAGGCGTACCTGCGTGCGTTCAACAACGTGCTGCGCGACTCGGCCGTGGCCGAGGCCGAGCATCACCTCGAGCGCGAGGCGCAGTCCACGCCAACGCCGTAGTGGCGGAGCCGTTCACCTGGGTCGACGGCGAGCGGGTCATCCGCTTCGGCCGCGGCTCTGTGGCTGAGGCCACGACGCTGCTCGCCGAGCACGGTTTCGGGGGGTTCGCGCTGCTCACCACCGAGCGCGCCCGGGCTTCGGCGCCGGAGGTCGTGGCGGCCGCGGCGGTGGAGCTGCTCGTGCCGTCCGGCGAGGTGCCCGACGCCGCCGCGGCAGTGCGCGCCGGCGTGGGCGGCCGGCCGCTGGTGGCGCTCGGCGGCGGGCGGGTGATCGACGCCGCCAAGGGGATCGCGGGCGCGGACGGCCTGTCCTGCGCGGCCATCCCCACCACGCTGTCGGGCGCGGAGATCACCCGGATCCACCGGATGCCGGCGGGCGCGGACGAGTTCACGCTGGTGCGGCCGCGGCTGGTCGTGGCGGACCCCGCGCTCATGGCCTCGCAGCCGCTGCCGGCGCTGGCCGCCAGCGCGATGAACGCCCTCGCTCACGCCCTGGAGGCGCTGTATGTGCCGCTGCGAAACCCTGTGGCCGATATTGCGGCGCTGGAGGCCGCCGAGCGCATCGGGCGCGGATTGGGCGCGGACCAGCCCGATCGCGACTCGCTCGCCCTGGGCTCGCTCCTCGGGGCCTACGCGCTCGGCGCCACGGGCTACGCCGTGCACCACGTGGTCTGCCAGACACTCGTGCGCGTTGCGGGCACGCCCCATGCGGAGACCAACGCGGTGATGCTGCCGCACACGCTCGCGCTGATGGAGAAGCGCGTGCCGTCGGTGGTTGCGCGCTTCCGGGCGCGCCTCGGCGCCGACCTGGGCGACCTCGCGGCGCGCTCCGGCGGACCGCGCACACTGGCCGACCTCGGTGTGGGGGAAGAGCACGTAGGGGCGGTGGTCGAGGGCGCGCTGGCACGCCCGCAGCTGGCCAACACCCCCGACCCCCCGGGCCGCGACGAGCTGCTGGCCTACGTCCGCGCCGCCCTCTAGCTATAGGGCATAAGGAGCGACGTTCGATGCAAAAGGGAGCTCCGGTGGCAGACAATCGTACGTGATAACGTACGACCAGCCATGGCAACCGCAGCGCCTCCCGAGCACGCCCACGTCGGCCCGCGCGTCCGCGCCCTGCGCGAGGCCATGGACCTCTCGCTGCGCGACCTGGCCGAGCGCTCCGGCGTCTCGGCGCCCATGCTGTCGCAGGTGGAGAGGGGGGAGACCAGCCCCACGCTCGCCATCGCGGCCCGCATCGCGGCGGGCCTCGAGCTGTCGCTGTCCCAGTTGCTGCGCCTCGACGAGGGCGACGGCATCACGGTCGTCCGCGCCGCGGGCCGCCTGAGCGGCGGCAACGCCCGGCGCGGCCACCGCTACGAGGTGGTCACCCCGCCGATCCCCGGTCAGCGCGCGGAGGTGTCCGAGCACACGCTCGCGCCGGGCGCCGCCACCGGCGGGCCCGGTGACCCGCCCATGCACGAGCCCGGCGCGCGCGAGACCGCACTCGTGACTGCCGGCACCGTCCGCCTGGTGTGCGCGGGCGAGCCCCACGACCTGCAGGAGGGCGACAGCGTCACGTTCGACGCCGACCTTCCCCACCACTTCGAGAACCCCGGCGGCGGTCAGGCGCGCTTCCTGTCCGTCGTAGCCGCCGGCCTGAGGAGGAGCTGACCATGCCCAAGACGCTGTTCGACAAGATCTGGGAGGCCCACGAGGTGGCGCCCGGGCTGATCTACATCGACCTGCACCTCGTGCACGAGGTCACCTCGCCGCAGGCCTTCGACGCTCTCCGCATGGCCGGCCGCACGGTGCGCCGGCCCGACCGCACGCTGGCCACGGCCGACCACAACGTGCCCACCGACGGCTCGAAGGTGGCGGCCCAGATCGCCGACCACCTCTCGCGCGTGCAGGTCGAGACCCTGGAGCGCAATTGCGCCGAGTTCGGCATCCCGGCCTACTCGATCGGTTCCGAGCGCCAGGGCATCGTGCACGTGATCGGCCCCGAGCTGGGGGTCACCCAGCCCGGCATGACCATCGTCTGCGGGGACTCGCACACGTCCACCCACGGGGCGTTCGGGGCGCTTGCGTTCGGCATCGGGACGAGCGAGGTCGAGCACGTGCTCGCCACGCAGACCCTGCAGCAGGGCAAGCCCAGGTCGATGCTCATCCGATACGAGGGCGAGCTCGGCTTCGGGATCACCGCCAAGGACCTCATCCTCTCGACGATCGGCCGCATCGGGACCGGCGGGGGCGTCGGCCACGTGATCGAGTACGCGGGACCGGCCATCGAGGCGCTTTCGATGGAGGGCAGGATGACGGTCTGCAACATGACCATCGAGGCCGGCGGCAGGGCCGGGATGGTCGCGCCCGACGACACCACCTTCGAGTGGGTCATCGGCCGCGACGCCGCCCCGGCGGAGCTGCCGGGGACCTGGCGCGACCTGAACACGGACGAAGGCGCTGAGTTCGACAGCGACGTCGTGATCGACGCCTCCGCAGTCTCACCGCAGGTCACGTGGGGCACGAACCCGGGCCAGGTCACCGGCGTCACCGCGGCGGTGCCGGAGCCCGTGGACGACGGTGATGAGCGGGCGCTCACCTACATGGACCTGCGCCCCGGCACGCCGATCGAGGAGATCCGGCTGGACCGGGTGTTCATCGGCTCCTGCACGAACTCGCGCATCGGCGATCTGCGTGCGGCCGCCGAAGTCGTCAAGGGGCGTCGCGTGTCGTCGAGTGTCGACGCGATGGTCGTGCCGGGCTCCAACCAGGTGAAGGAGCAGGCCGAGGCGGAGGGCCTTGACGAGGTCTTCCGCAAGGCCGGATTCGACTGGCGCTCGGCGGGCTGCTCCATGTGCCTGGGCATGAACCCCGACACCCTCGACGCGGGCGAGCGCTGCGCGTCCACGTCCAACCGCAACTTCGAGGGGCGCCAGGGCCGCGGCGGGCGCACCCACCTCGTCAGTCCCCAGATGGCGGCCGCCGCGGCGATCGAGGGCCGCTTCGTGGACATCAGGAGCTGGGAATGAACCCCGTGAAGATGATCGAGGGCGCCGTGTCGGTGCTCGACCGCGCCGACGTGGACACCGACCAGATCATGCCCAAGCAGTTCCTGAAGCGGGTGGAGCGCACCGGCTACGGCGAGTTCCTCTTCCACGATTGGGCCAAGGAGCCCGGCTGGGACCTCCCGCGCAACCCGATCCTCGCCGCGGGGCGCAACTTCGGCTGCGGCTCGTCGCGCGAGCACGCGCCCTGGGGGCTGCAGGACTACGGCTTCGACGCCGTCGTCGCGCCGTCGTTCAGCGACATCTTCTACTCCAACTGCACCAAGATCGGGCTGCTGCCGGTGGTGCTGTCCGAGCCCGACGTCAAGGCGGTGATGGCCGCCGGCGCCGCGCGCGTGGACCTGGAGTCCCAGACGGTCTCCTGGGAAGGGGGAGAGGCGCACTTCGAGATCGACACCGAGATCAGGCACCGGCTGCTCAACGGCCTCGACGACATCGGGGTCACGCTCCAGCAGGCCGGGGGAATCGATGCCTACGAGGCCGAGCGCGAGCGCTCAGGGCCGGTGACCACGAGCCTGTGAGCCGCGACTGGGACGCCGCCACCTACGACCGGGTCTCCGACCCGCAGGTGGCCATGGCCGAGGTCGTTCTGGAGCGCCTGGCGCTGCAGCCCGGCGAGCGCGTGCTGGACGCCGGCTGCGGCAGCGGCCGGGTCACCGAGCTGCTGCTGGAGTCCGGCGCCGAGGTGATCGCGGCCGACCAGTCGCAGTCGATGGTGGAGGCGGCCCGCGCCCGCCTCAACGGCCGGGGTCAGGTCTTGCAATCCGACATCGCCGAGATCGAGCTCGACGCGCCGGTGGACGCCGTCTTCTCCAACGCGGTGTTCCACTGGGTGCCCGACCACGACCGCCTGTTCGCCACCCTGCACCGGGCGCTGCGGCCCGGCGGGCGCCTGGTGGCGCAGTGCGGCGGCCGCGGCAACGTGGAGAGCTTCCACGCCGGCGCGCGGGTGGTGGGTCACCGTGAGCCCTATGCGCCATACCTGGGCGGCTGGGTGGGGCCGTGGAACTTCGCCGGCCCCGAGGAGACCTCCGAGCGCCTGCGGCGAGCCGGTTTCACCGAGGTCGCCTGCCGGCTCGAGCCCTGGCCCGTGGTCCCCGACGACCCGACGGGCTACCTGCGCTCGGTCTGTCTCGGCTACCACGTCGAGCGCCTGCCCGAGGAGCTGCGTGCCCCGTACGTGCGCGACGTGGTGGCGGAGCTGGCCAACCCGCTCGAGCTCGACTACGTGCGCCTGAACATCGACGCGCGGAGGCCCGCATGAGAGTCGTCACCCTGCCCGGCGACGGCATCGGTCCCGAGATCATGCGCGCCGCGCGGCGCCTGCTCGACGCCGTGGGCGACTTCGACCTCGACGAGCGCCTGGTGGGCGGTGCCTCCATCGACGCCCACGGCACCGCGCTGACGGACGAGACGCTGGAGGCCTGCCGCGGCGCCGACGCCGTGCTGCTCGCGGCGGTGGGCGGCCCCAAGTGGGACACGACGGACCCCGGGGCGCCCCGTCCGGAGGAGGGGCTGCTCGGCCTGCGCAAGGAGCTGGAGCTGTTCGCCAACCTGCGCCCGGTCCGTCCCAGCCCGGCGCTGCTCGACGCCAGCCCGCTGCGCCGGGAGCGCATCGAGGGCACGGACCTCCTGGTGGTGCGCGAGCTCACCGGCGGCATCTACTTCGGCGACCGCGGCCGCAGCGGCGGCCGCGCGCACGACACCTGCGTGTACAGCGTCGAGGAGGTCGAGCGCATCGCCGAGGTGGCCTTCCGCTTCGCCCGCCGCAAGGTCACCAGCGTGGACAAGGCCAACATCCTCGAGACATCGCGGCTCTGGCGCGAGACCGTCACCCGCCTCGCCGTGGCCCGCGACGTGACCGTCGAGCACCTGCTCGTGGACAACGCCGCCATGCAGCTGGTGTCCCGTCCCGGCGACTTCGACGTGATCCTCACGGAGAACATGTTCGGCGACATCCTGAGCGACGAGGCCGCCATGCTCACGGGCTCGATCGGGATGCTCCCGAGCGCCTCGGTGGGGGCCGGCAAGCCGGGCCTTTTCGAGCCGGTGCACGGCTCGGCCCCCGACATCGCGGGCACGGGGAAGGCCAACCCGCTGGCGATGTTCGGCTCGGTGGCGATGATGCTGCGCTTCGGACTGGCTATGGAGGACGCCGCCGCGGGGATAGAATCGGCCATCGATCGCGCGCTCGAGGAAGGGCTACGGACGCCCGACCTCGGCGGCGACGCATCCACCGAGGACGCCACCGAGGCAGTTCTCACACACCTCTGAGGAAGGAGGCGAGAAGACGTGAACACCGCGGACACGATCTGGATGAACGGCGAGTTCGTCGCCTGGGAGGACGCGAAGGTACACGTCCTCACGCACTGCCTTCACTACGGCACCGGGGTCTTCGAGGGCATCCGCTGCTACGAGACCGGCAGCGGCCCGGCGGTCTTCCGCCATGCCGAGCATCTCGAGCGGCTCGAGCTCTCGTCCAAGCTCTACTACATGGATCTCCCGTTCACGCGGGAGCAGATTCGCGAGGCAACGCACGAGCTCATCGCCAAGAGCGGCTTCTCGTCCTGCTACATCCGCCCGCTCGTCTTCCGGGGCGCGGGACCCATGGGGCTCTTCCCCCTCGACAACCCGGTGGAGATCGCCGTCGCGGTTTGGGAGTGGGGGGCCTATCTCGGCGAGGAGGGGCAGCGGAACGGGATCCGGGCCACCATGTCGTCCTGGCGGCGGATCTCGCCCGACTCCCTGATCCCCCACTCCAAGGCCTCGGGTCAGTACCTCAACTCGGTCCTGGCCAAGGTGGTCGCCAGCAAGGCGGGCTACGAGGAGGCCATCCTCCTGGACGACAACGGCTACGTCTGCGAGGGCACCGGCGAGAACATCTTCGTCGTGCGCGACGGGCGGATCGTCACCCCGTGCCAGACCAACGGCATCCTCGACGGCATCAACCGCAAGTCGGTGATGGAGATCGCACGCGACCTCGGCTATGAGCTCACCGAGCGCAACCTGGCGCGTGCCGAGTTGCTGCTGGCGGACGAGATCTTCCTCACCGGCACCGCGGCCGAGCTCACGCCCGTCCGCGAGATCGACGGCATCGAGATCGGCCCGCCGGGCCCGGTCACGCGCGAGGTGCAGCAGGTCTTCACCGACGCGTTGCACGGCCGCGTCGAGCGCTACGCGGGCTGGCTGGATCACGTTCGCGTACCGTCCAAGGCGTGACGCTCGTCCACATCTACGACACGACGCTCCGCGACGGCATGGGCGGGGAGGGGATGTCCCTGTCCGTCGAGGAGAAGCTGCGGGTCGCGCACGCCCTGGACGGGCTCGGCATCCCGTTTGTCGAGGCGGGCTTCCCGAGCAGCAACCCCAAGGAGACGGCGCTGTTCGAGCTGCTCGCGCGCGAGACGTTCCAGAACGCCGAGATCGTGGCCTTCGGCATGACCCGCCGACGCGATCTGGCGGCGGCGGACGATCCCGCGCTGCGGCTGCTGGCCGACTGCTTCGCACCCGTCTGCACGCTGGTGGGCAAGACGTGGAAGCTCCATCTCGAGAAGGTCACGAAGGTGGACGCGGAGGAGAACCTGCGCATGATCGCCGATGCCGTGGGCTTCCTCCGCGGGCAGGACAAGCGCGTGATCTACGACGCCGAGCACTTCTTCGACGCCTTCCGCGACGACGAGCCCTATGCGCTGCGCTGCCTGCGGGCAGCGGTCGACGCGGGCGCCGAGAACGTCACGCTCTGCGACACGAACGGCTCCTCCCTGCCCTCGCAGGTGGCCCACGCCACCGAGCGGGTCGTGGCAGAGCTCGGCGAGCACGCGCAGGTCGGCATCCACACCCATGACGACGCCGGCTGCGGCGTGGCCAACACGCTCGTGGCCGTCGAGCGCGGTGCGCGGCTCGTTCAGGGCACGATGAACGGCTACGGCGAGCGCTGCGGCAACGCCAACCTCGTCTCGATCATCCCGGCGCTCCAGCTCAAGATGGGCTACGAGTGCCTCGAGCCGGACCAGCTCGCCCGCCTCACCGAGACCTCGCACTTGATGGACGAGCTCTGCAACGTCGCTCCCGATCCCAACCAGCCGTACGTCGGGCGCAACGCCTTCGCCCACAAGGCCGGGCTGCACGCGGCCGGGGTGGCGGAGGACGCACGGACCTTCGAGCACATCGACCCGGCCGCCGTCGGCAACCACAGCGAACTGCTGATCTCCGAGCTCTCGGGCAAGAACACGGTGCAGGCGCGGGCGGGCGAGACCGGCGTCGAGCTCGACGCGCCCACTGCTGCACGGGTGGTCGAGCGCGTCAAGGACCTCGAGCACCGCGGCTACCAGTTCGAGGCGGCCGACGGCTCGTTCGACCTGCTCATCCGCCGCGAGACCGGCGAGTACGAGCCGCTGTTCACCCTCGAGTCATGGCGGGTGATCGTCGAGAAGCGCGCCGACGGCAAGGTCGAGACCGAGGCCACCATCAAGATCTGGGTTGGCGGCGAGCGCTACGTGCGCACGGCCGAGGGCAACGGGCCGGTGAACGCGCTGGACCGCGCGCTGCGCTCGGCCATCGGCGAGACCTACCCGCACCTGCACGACATCGAGCTCGTCAACTTCAAGGTGCGCATCCTCGACGAGGCCAAGGGCACGGCCGCGGTCACCCGGGTGCTGCTCGACGCCAGCGACGGGACCGACACCTGGGGCACGATCGGGGTGTCGGAGAACGTCATCGAGTCGAGCTGGGAGGCGCTGGTGGACTCGCTCGAGGCGGGCATGCTGCCCACCCGCGCCCACCACCGCCGGGCGAGCGCCGCTTCGGCGCCGTGATCCCCCTCGCCAAGCCCGTCCTCGGCGAGCGCGAGGAGGAGCTGGTGCTCGAGGTACTGCGGTCCGGGCGGCTGTCGCTGGGGCCCAGGGCCACGGAATTCGAGCACGCCTTCGCCGCGCGGATAGGGGCGGCGCACGCCTCTGCCGTCTCGAGCGGCACCGCGGGCCTCCACCTCGCGGTGCGCGGGGCGGGTGTCCAGCCGGGCGACGAGGTGGTCACCACCCCCTTCAGCTTCGTGGCCTCGGCCAACTCCGTGCTGTACGAGGGGGCCCACCCGGTGTTCTGCGACATCGACAGGCGCACGCTCAACATCGACCCCGAGGCGGCCGCCGCGGCCGTGGGGCCACGGACCACCGGGCTGCTGCCGGTGCACATCTTCGGCTACCCCGCAGATATCGGTGCCCTGGAGCGCCTGGCCGCGCAGCGCGGCCTCTGGATCGTGGAGGACGCCTGCGAGGCGCTCGGTGCCACCCACGCCGACGGCACGACGGTGGGCGCCCGTGGCAACCCGGCGGTGTTCGCCTTCTACGCCAACAAGCAGCTCACCACGGGGGAAGGGGGGATGGTGTGCTGCGGCGACTCCGCCCTCAAGGCTCGCTACGACTCCGAGCGCAATCAGGGCCGGGCGCCCGACATGGGCTGGCTCGACCACGACCGCCTCGGCTTCAACTACCGCCTGTCGGACATCGCGTGCGCCCTTGGCATAGCCCAGCTCGAGCGGCTCGGAGAGCTGCTGGCCGCCCGGACCGCGGCGGCCGCGCTCTACGGGCAGGCGCTCGCGGACATCGAGGGGCTGGAGCTCCCCTGCCCCGACGTGGGCGAGGAGCGTCGCGGCTGGTTCGTGTACGTGGTGCAGCTCCCGGGCCACGCCGACCGCGACGCCACGATCGAGGCGCTGCGCGCGCGCGGGATCGACTCCAAGCCCTACCTGCCCGCCATCCACCTCATGAGCTTCTACCGTGAGCGCTTCGGTCACACCGAGGGGGAGTTCCCCGTCTGCGAGGACGTCGCCCGGCGCTCCATCGCCCTGCCGTTCTTCCCCGGCCTCGGCGAGGGAGAGATCGCGCAGGTGGCCGCGGCGCTCGGCGAGGCGCTGGCGGCCGTTACGCCAAGCGCTTGACGTAGCCCACGAAGCCAGGGAGCCCGTACGAGGGCGCCACCTCACCGGCGGCGCTGAAGCCGAAGCTCTCGTACAGCGCCCGCGCCGGCGCGTTGTCGAGTGCCGTGTCGAGGGCGAGCGCGGGCTGCGCCAGCAGACGGGCACGCGCCTCCGCCGCGTCGAGCAACGCCCGGGCGGCACCGCTGCGCCGCAGTCCGGGGTCGGTGGCCAGTCCGTCCACGTAGAAGCACGCGGGCGGCGCGGGCGGGGTCACCCGCGCGCCGAGGCGATAGAGCCGCAGCGCGGCGGGCCAGCGCCACGGCGGCAGCGAGGCAAGTGTCAGCCGCAGGAAGGCGCTCCCGCGCCGGGCGCCCTCCCGGATCGGGAAGCCGGCCAGCGCGCCGGCCACGCGGCCGCCGGCCTCGGCCACGCAGACGATCTCGGCGCTCGCATTCGTCCCCTCGCGGGCGAACGCCCGCCCCAGCAGCCGAAGCGCCGCCTCACGGTCGCCCGCATAGCGGTCGTACATGCCGGCGGCGCTCAGGTACAGCAGTCGCACGACGGCGTCGCGGTCGTGCGGGCGCGCGGCGCGGACCTCGGGTGGCACGGGCGGATCGTAGAACGGCGTCAGGCTGCGTGCGGCAGGCGGCTGCCGAGCAGCGCCTCGACGCAGCCGAGCTCGTAGGCCACGCGCTGCAGCTCCACGATCGCGCGCCGCTCCTCGCTCGTGGCAGCAGCGGAGCCCACGCGCTCGATCAGAGCGAATGTCTGGTGGCGGATTTCCTCCACCGCATTGGTGAGGTCGGGATTCCCCTGCAAAGCGACTCCCTGCCGGGGCCAAAACCTAGCGTCGCCGCGTGACGCCGCACATCGGTGCTGCTCCGCGCGCCGCGTCCGTACTTTCCCCCTGTGGGATGATCGTGGCGGTGACCGGTGGGCCCCGGCAGCGGGTACGTGTGCGAACGCGCAGCGAGAAGCAACGCCTCTCGCGCCGCAACGCGCGCGCCGTGGGGGCGGTCGGCTTCGCCGCGGCGGCGCTGCTTCCGTTCGCGCTCTGGCACCGCGCGATCGCTCTCATCGCCAGCGACTTCCGGCTGGAGCTCGGCTACCTCGTGACCGGCTGGACGGCTTACGCGCTGATCGCCGTGGGCCTGGCCTTCCTGGCGCCGGTCGTGATCTCCATCGGCCACACGCCCGAGAGCCGGCTCTACCCGCGCAGCCGCAACGCCTACGTCGGCTGGGGCCTCACCCTCTACCTGCTGGGCATCCTGCTCGCCGTCCAGGTCGCCCAGATCGCGCGCACGCCCGCGGCCTGAGCCGCCGCTTCACCCGCCCAGGTCCGCCACGCTGCAGCTCACGGGTCCTGTCCGGCGATGAGTCTCGCAGTGATCTCCAGTCTGTACTGCACACCGATCAACCGCGCTCGAGGAGAACGACATGACCGCTACCTACACCTTCGACGTCTTTTCCAGCCTCGACGGCTACGGCGCCGCCAGCGCCAACTGGACCGGCTATTGGGGAAAGCAAGGCCCCGAGTTGCTCGACCACCGCCTTGCCTTGTACGGCGCGGAGCAGCGGATGGTCTTCGGGGCCGACACGTATCGGGCATTCGCGCGGATGCTGGCCTCGAGCACCGAGGAGTCCGAAGTGCGTGACCCCTGGGTCACCCGGATGAGGAGCCTGCCGGCAACGGTGGTGTCGACGACGCTGGAAGGCCCCCTCGACTGGCCCGACGCGACCCTCGTGAGCGGTGATGCGGTCGACGTCGTCGCCCGGCTCAAGGAGGAGTCCGAGGTGCCGTTGCGCTCGCACGGCAGCCTGTCGATGAATCGGGCGCTGATGGCTGCCGGCCTGGTCGACCGCGTGCAGGTGACGCTCTTTCCCGTGATCACCGGTCAGACCGGGCTGGACCCGATTTTCCAGGGTGCGGCCGACTTCGACCTGGAGCTGGTCGAGAATTGGACGCTCGACGGTCACATCCAAGAGCTCACCTACCGACCCACCCTCCATTGACCCGGGCAGCTAGTCAGCCCACCAGTCGCGCCGGCCCTCGACGTCCTCGCGCGGAGCGTCGCCGAGATTGGGCGCGCCGATGACGATGATCTCGAGACCCTCCGGCCCGGCCTCGTAGCCTCGCCATGTACCGGGCGGGACGCGCACCGCGTCCCACTCCTTGAGCTCGACGATCTCGTGGTCGAGCTTCATCCGCCCGCTCCCGCCCAGGACCACGTACACCTCCTCCTGCTTCTCGTGCGTGTGGCCGTACGGAAAGCGATAGCCGGGCGGGACGCGCTGGTAGCCCAGGCCTGATTCCTCGAGCTCGAGCGCCTCGGTCGCCAAGCGGAACTCCAGGTCTGGCGCGCCGTCGAATCTGGACCCGAGGTCCTCCAGGTCCTCCTTGAGGTTCCTGAGCGTGAACGGCACGGTCGCAATCCTATGGCGCCCTGGCGGGGGTCGCCGATCTGCGTCAAGCACGGCGGCGCCCTCAGGAGTAGCGGGCAGGTCCGCACGCTCCGTCCATACACTGCCTGCCATGTCGCGCTTCACCGACCCGCAGGACCCCGTCTTCGGTGCGCTCAACTCGTCGATCTCGTTCGACTACCGGCTCGCGCCGTACGATCTCGAGCAGTCCGGGGCCCACGTCCGGATGCTCGCCCGCTGCGGCATCATCGGCGACGAGGACCGCGAGCAGATCGAGGCGGGGCTTGCCCAGATCCGCGAGGAGATCGACACCGACCGCTTCGACATCCAGCCGGCGGACGAGGACATCCACATGGCCATCGAGCGGCGGCTCATCGAGCTCGTCGGGCCAGTGGGAGGCAAGCTCCACACCGCCCGCTCGCGCAACGACCAGGTGGCCACCGACGTGGCCATGTTCGTGCGGGCGCACGCGCTCAACGCGCGCGCGGCCCTGCTCACCCTGATGGGCACGCTGTGCGACCTCGCAGAGCGCCACCTCGACTGGCCCATGCCCGGCTACACGCACCTCCAGCGCGCCCAGCCCGTGTACCTCTCCCACCACCTGCTGGCGTGGTTCTGGAAGTCCCGGCGCGACCTGCAGCGCTTCACCTTCTGCCTCAACGGCACCGAGGACCTGCCGCTGGGGGCCGGAGCGCTCGCCGGCGTGAACTTCGACACCAGCCGCATGTCGGTGGCACAGGACCTGGGCTTTGCGGCCATCGCCGAGAACTCCATCGACGCGGTCTCCAACCGCGACTTCGTGCTCGACTACCTGTCGGCAGCCGCCACCTGCTCCACCCACCTGTCGCAGCTGGGCGCCGAGATCGTGCTGTGGTCCAGCGAGGAGTTCGGCTTCTGCGAGGTCTCGGACGCGTTCGCGTCGGGCTCGAGCATCATGCCGCAGAAGAAGAACCCCGATGCGGCCGAGCTCCTGCGTGCCAAGGCTCCCCGGGTCGCCGGCCACCTCGTGGCGCTGCACGGCGTGCTCCACGGTCTCCCGCTCACCTACAACAAGGACATGCAGGAGGACAAGGAACACCTCTTCGACGCGGTGGACACGCTCGAGCTCACCCTCGCCGCCGCCGACGGCATGCTCACCGGGATGGAGTTCCGCCGCGAGCGGCTCGCGGCCGCCGCCGGAGACGAGTTCCTCGCGGCCACCGACGTCGCCGACCACCTGGTGCGCCGGGGGGTGCCGTTCCGCGAGTCGCACGGCATTGTCGCCGGCCTAGTCCGCCATGCGCTCGCCGAGGGCAAGACGCTCTCGCAGCTCACGCGGGAGGAGCTCGCCGAGCTGGCGCCCCAGCTGGACGGCGCCTTCTACGAGCTCCTCGCCGAGGGGGCCTGGCTGGAGTCGAAGGTCTCCGAGGGGGGCACGTCGCTCGCGCGCGTCCGCGAGCAGCTCTCACAGGCGCGCCACGTTCTCGAGGAGGCGGCGGGCTGAGGGCTGTGGACCCGCGCGAGCGCCCCTTCTACGCCCGCTCGGTCCACGCAGTGGCGCGCGATCTCGTCGGCTGCGTGGTCCGCCACGGTGGCAGCGCGGGCCGGATCGTGGAGACCGAGAGCTATCACCAGGAGGACCCTGCCTGCCACGCCTTCGGGGGCCTCACCGAGCGCACGCGGGTCCTGTTCGGGCCACCGGGCGACGCGTACGTCTACCGCTCCTACGGCATCCACGCGCTCCTCAACGCCGTGGCGGAGGACGAGGGAGTGGGCGCCGCGGTGCTCATCCGCGCGCTGGAGCCGCTGGAGGGCGTCGAGATCATGCGCGCCCGGCGCGGGCTGGAGCGCGCGGAGGACCTCTGTTCCGGCCCGGGCAAGCTCACGCAGGCGCTCGGGATCGGGCTCGCGCTCAACGGCAGCTCCCTCACGCACGGCCCGGTCGAGATCCTGCCGCGCCCGGCGGCCGCGGCGCCGAGCATCACCAGCGGCGTGCGCATCGGGATCACCAAGGCGGCCGACCTGCCCTGGCGTTTCTGCGACGCCGGAAGCTCCTGCGTCTCGCGCCCGTGGCCGCCGTCCATGCGGCGCCCGCGCACGGCCGTGTGCTGAGAACGAGCGCGCGGGGCTACTGCGCGCCCGGGGCGGCGCCGCCGGCGCCCTGCTGCGGCGCCGTGCCGGCCGGAGGCGGCTGCGGCGCGGGTGCCGGCGGGGGCTCCTGCGGCTCAGGCTCCGGTGGCGGCTGCTGCTGGGTGGAAGGCGGCGGCGCCTCCTGGGTGCCCGGCTGCTCGCCCTGCTCCTGCTGCGGGACGCCCTCGTCAGGGGTGGTGTCCGGAGCGGGGGCCGGCGCCTGGACCGGCGGCGGCACGCCATCCTCGTCGTCGTCGCCGTCCTCCGCCTCCCGCTCGGCCTCGCGCGCGTCACGGATGTTGATCCACGTGCTCATGAAGTCCTGCCAGATCTCGGTGGGGAAGGTGCCGCCGGCCACCGGCCGGCCACCGTACTCGGTCTCCATCGGCTTGAGCTTGTCGGCGTAGCCCACCCAGACGGCCACCGTCAGCTCCTTGTTGAAGCCCACGAACCAGGCGTCTCCGTAGTTCTCCGTGGTGCCGGTCTTCCCGGCGGCGAACTCGCCGATCTGCGCCGCCGTGCCTGTGCCGCGCAGCACCACTCCCTGCATGATCGACTTGGCCTGCTGGGCGACCTCGGAGCTGAACACGCGGCGCGTGTCGCGCTCGTTCTCGTCGTCGATGTCGTCACCCTGGATCCGCTCGATGGCCACCGGGCCGCACTCTGAGGAGGCGAGGCTGCCGCACACCCGCTTGCCGTCGTTGGCGAGGGTGGAGTAGGCGAACGCGAGCTCGAGCGGCGTGACGCCGACCTCCAGCCCGCCGAGAGTCATGGCCGGGTTGGTGGAGACACGCGTGCGGATGCCCATGCGCCGCGCGAGCCTGGCCACGCGGCGCGTGCCGAGGTCGATGCCGAGCTCGGCGAAGACGGAGTTGTCCGACACGACGGTGGCCGCCCCGAGCGAGATGATCCCGGAGTAGGAGTTCTCATAGTTGTTCACCACGAACCGCTCACGGTCGCTGTTGGGGACCTTGAACTCCTTCTGCCTGGAGGTGAACGTCTTCGTGGGCGGGATGCCACGGCGCAGCGCCTCCACGAGGATGAACGGCTTGAACGCGGACCCGGGTTGGCGGTGGCCGTTGGTGGCGAGGTTGAAGGGCGTGCGCGAGAAGTTGGTACCGCCCACGAGCGCCTTCACCTCGCCCGTGCGGTTCTCGATCGCCACGAGCGAGGCATCGGGGCCCACGCCCGCCAGCCGTCCGCGGATGGCCTCCTCGGCGGCTCGCTGCAGCTCCGGATCGAGCGTGGTGGTGATCCTCAGCCCGCCGCCGAAGACCACGCCGGCGGGATAGCGGTCCACGAGCTGCTGCGTGACCCACGTCGTGAAGTAGGGCTCGCGGGAGTCGGGCCGCGGGGGCTGGATGTCGCCCCGCTCCGGAATCGACTGCGCCACCGCGTCGTCGAACTGCTGCCGCGTGAGCATCCCCTGCTCGAGCATGCGCTGGAGCACCAGGTCGCGGCGTGTCTTCGCCGCGCGCGGATTCTCGACCGGGTCGTACAGGCTCGGAGACGCGATCATCCCGGCGAGCAGCGCCGCTTCCGCCGGGGCGAGGCTGCGCGCGCCCCGCTTGTCCGGGTCGAACTCCGTGCCGTCCTCGGCCGCGGGCGCGGCAGGCACGCCGTCCTGGCGGTCGGTGGGGGTGATCCCGCGGTCCTTGCCGAAGTACGTGCGGGCGGCCGACTCGACCCCGTACGCGCCGTTGCCGAAGTACACGGCGTTCAGGTACTGCGTGAGGATCTTCTCCTTGGACCACTGCCGCTCGAGGTGGTATGCCATCGCGGACTCGCGGAGCTTCTGGAACACCGAGCGGTCGCCCTGCGCCTCGAGGGCGTTCTTCACGAACTGCTGGGTGATCGTGGAGCCGCCCTGGGCCGCGCGGCGCTGGCGGAGGTCCTGCCAGAGCGCGCGGGCGATGCCCGTGTAGTCCACGCCGTCGTGCTCGTAGAAGCGCCGGTCCTCGATGGCGATCACCGCGTTCTTCATGTTCGGCGAGATCTCGCCGGCCTCCACGAGGGTGCGGTTGTTCTGGCCGGTGAGCTTGGCGAGCGGGGTGGGCACGCCGGTCTCCGTCAGCCCGCGGTCCCCGGCCAGCAGCGTGGAGTTCTCGGCGTTGCGGTACTCCTGCTGGTTCTCCAGCGCCGGCAGGTCGCTGGCAACGGCCATCATCATCCCGAACACCGTGGAGATCAGGGCCAGAACGGACAGGCCGCCGAGGATCAGGAACAGCCTCAGCTTCTTGAGCTTCGGCCTGCCGCCGTCGGCCGGCTCGGCCACCGGCTCGGGGGCCTTCAGCGTCGACACCCGCGGGGCGGCGGGCTGTCTCGGAGTTGTGGTCGTCGAATCCGGCATGGATGCGCGCCTCGGTTCCGGCCAGGCCCGGCGATGCGGGAAGGTGGGACGGGCGGGGGGCGGCGACCCCGGAAACCCGTCCGGCAGCGCGCGGAGTCTAGCATTCGCCCCATGACGGACTCGGGGGCCGACGATGCCCGCATCCTGCTCAGAAACGTGGTCGACGCCCTCCCCGAGGGAGCCCTCGCCTCTCAGCTGAGACTGGGGGCCCCGCTACGCGTGAAGCTGGGCGTGGACCCCACCACGCCCGACATCCACATCGGCCACGCAGTCGTCCTTCAGAAGCTGCGCGAGTTCCAGGACCGCGGCCACCACGTCGTGCTGATCATCGGGGACTACACCGCGCGCGTGGGCGACCCGAGCGGCCGCAACACGCTGCGGCCGCAGGTGTCGGGCGAGGAGATCGACCACAACGCCGAGACCTATCAGCAGCAGGCGTTCACGGTGCTCGACCCCGGGCGCACCGAGGTGAGGCGCAACGGCGAGTGGCTCGACATGGCGATGGAGGACCTCTTCCGCCTTGCCCGTACGTCAACGGTCGCCCAGCTGCTCGAGCGTGACGACTTCGCCAAGCGCTACGCAGACGGGGCGCCGATCACGATCCTCGAGCTGCTCTACCCGCTGCTCCAGGGCTACGACTCGGTGGCCGTCCGGGCCGATGTCGAACTGGGGGCCACCGACCAGAAGTTCAACCTCCTGCTCGGGCGCGATGTGCAGCAGGCCTACGGGCAGGCGCCGCAGTCGGTC
The DNA here is from genome assembly GCA_040901445.1 of Thermoleophilaceae bacterium. Lineage (GTDB taxonomy): Bacteria > Actinomycetota > Thermoleophilia > Solirubrobacterales > Thermoleophilaceae > JBBDYQ01. The sequence continues at coordinate 569,750 of JBBDYQ010000025.1, forward strand.
ATCACCATGCCGATCCTCCCGGGGACCGACGGCGTGCAGAAGATGTCGAAGTCACTCGGCAACTACGTCGGCGTCACCGATCCCGCCGAGGAGATCTTCGGCAAGCTCATGCGGGCTCCGGATGCGGTCATGGGTCTCTACTACGACCTGCTCCTGGACGAGCAAGTCGATCCCGACCGCCATCCCAACGAGTCCAAGCGACACCTGGCCCGTACGCTCGCCGCCCGCTTCCACGACGCCGCGGCAGCCGCCGCCGCCGAGGCGCGCTTCGATCGCCTCCACGTGGAGCGTCTGCTCCCGGACGAGATCGAGGACGCCGAACTGCCCGCCGGCGACCCGGTCCATCTGCCGGCCGTGATCGCCGACCTGTTCGGGCTCTCGCGCTCGGAGGCGCGCCGCCTCATCTCCCAGGGCGGCGTGAAGCTCGACGGCGAGGCGGTCGACGGCGAGGCCCTCGACCTCCCCGCCGCGCGGCTCGACGGGGCCGTCCTGCAGGTCGGAAAGCGGCGCTTCCGCCGGCTGCGCGCCCGCGCCGCCTGACCTTGCCGACCGGGCGTGCCAGAGTTCCGCGCCGCCCGCCCGGAGCCGGTTGCAAAGGCCTCTCGCCCCGGTTCGTCACGGCTCCTCGTGAGCGCTATACTCCGCGATCCCCAATGGCCTTTGAGAAGACCGACTGGGAGGAAGGCAAGCCCCAGGCTCCGTCTCTCGGAGTCGCCGGGTCTGGGCCTCTCTCCCGAGAGGCCCTTTTCGTGGCCGGGGAGCGTGACGACGGCGGAGTCCCCGCCCACCGAGCGTGGCGGTCTTTGAAAACTCAACAGCGTGACGACCTCGAGCTCTCTGAGCTCGGTGGTCACGTCCAGGTTCGACCCGTCGTCCCCTCTGGGGAGCGGCGGGCTTAACTGAGTAACCCGTCATGTCCGGGGCCCTCCACGGTGTACCAGGGGGGCCGGCCAGTACGGACTTGACAGCTTTCCTGACTAGACAGTGAAACCGGCGGCTTCGGCCACCGGATGACACGCCAGTCTTTTACGGAGAGTTTGATCCTGGCTCAGGACGAACGCTGGCGGCGTGCTTAACACATGCAA